>JAJRQC010000156.1 GCA_024280455.1 Deltaproteobacteria bacterium
CCCTGTGCTTAACCTTTGGGATTACTCCCGCCAGCCCAGGGTTCTCTATCCGGTGGCTGGTCTGCCTTACCGGAGCGGGACTTCCACCCGATGGAATAAACGACCTTGCCCGGCCGCACTAGGAGCCCGCCCTGCGGGCGACTGGTAACAGCAGAGACGTCCTGACGCATAATTATCGCCCGCAGGGCGGGCTCCTACAGTGCGGTTATTCATCGATATTACGGATATTTTTCGTTAGCTTGACGGTTATGCCCCGCCCGGCGGATCGGTCTTTTTCAGGATGTGCAGGACCTGTCGACGAAGCGTATCAATGGGGATCAGTGCCATGGTCTGCTGTTATCTTATTCGTGAAATCGGCTCTCTGTTGCAATGCAGCTCTCTTTACCATAAGAACAGGACATGCAACAGGGAAATTACCTGAAAAAAACCGCCACATTTTCGGATAGTCGATGTACACAATCCATATCCGGAAATGGCGGTTGAGATTTGACAAACAACCATGGGTGTGGTAGGTAGGAACGTTCATTCCTCAATATAGGAATAGTTCATCAAACATTCCATTTCAAATTATTAAAGACAGACCATTATTCCTCTGGAACATATCATGACCACGAAGAAAAAAAATCAAGTCTGGGCTTTTTTCGCCTCTGTTAACCTAGCCCTGTTTCTCCTTTTCATCCTTGCCACCACTTCCATTTTCGGCACCATTGTTCAACAGAATCTCTCGTCGGAACAGTACGTTCAAATCTATGGCCAAAACATGGCCAACCTGCTGCATATCCTGAACATTACCGACATGTACAACTCCTGGTGGTTTCTCAGCCTGCTCTGCATATTCAGCCTCAACCTGATTGTCTGCAGCCTGGAACGAATCCCGCGTGTCATCCAGATAGTCAAAAAAGATAATCTGACTACAAAGAGTGATCGACTGCGCAAGATGCCGCTCAGGAAGACTCTGGTTTTAGATCAGCCCCTTGATCAGGGCGTCCAGCGGGTTGCCAAATTTCTGGCCGGAAAAGGCTGGAAAACCGACCAGCGGGAAAAAGACGACGGAGTGCTGCTTTTTGCACAGAAAGGAGGCTGGACCCGTTTTGGGGTCTATATAGTCCATTCATCAATCCTGATTATCCTGCTTGGCGCAATCATCGGCTCTTCCAACTTTGCCCAGAAGGTTCTCCATAAGCCTGATTTTGCCTTTAAGGGCAGCATCATGGTCCCTGAAACCAAGCAGACCGATTACATCTGGTCCTTTCAGACCGGAAAAAAATCGACCTCGGGTTCACGGTACGATGTGACTTCTTCACCATTGAGTATTACTCAAACGGAATGCCGAAAACCTATCTTTCCAAGGTTACAGTCCTGGAAGACGGAAAACCAGTCACCCTGAAAGACGGCAAGACGATCCACTACCTTGAGGTCAACAAACCTCTTACCTACAAGGGAATCACCTTTTACCAATCATCTTACCAGCCGTATCCCGACTTTATTGTTACAGTCACCAATACAGCCACCGGCATCAGCGAGACCTTAATCATCCCGGCCGGCAAACAAATCAAATGGCAGGAAGGCGGAGCAGAGTTCGGTATCCTCAATAAAGAATCTTTTGGTGAATCGGTCCAGAGAATCAAGATATGGTTTACCGACAGGCAGGGCGACCCTTCAACGTTCTGGCTCAACAATGCCCAGGAAGCTATAATTAAACGACCGTCGGCCGAATACCGCATGTCAGTCAAACAACTGTATGCCACCGGGCTACAGGTAACCAAAGATCCCGGGGTATGGTTTGTATATACCGGTTGCGGCATGATGCTTCTGGGCCTGTTTGTAGCCTTCTTCATGTCACACCGTAAAATTTATGCTTTTGTCCATGAAGAGGATGGACAAACCAAAGTCCTTTTCACTGGCAGTGCCCATAAGAATAAAGTAGGTTTTGAAAAAATATTTACCGGACTTGTTGATGGTTTCAGAAAGAAAATCGACTGAGCAATGTCCTCTCATGAACAGGCAGTACCCGCAAACAAACCGAACCGGATGGAATAACGCATGAACAGTTCACAACTTTTTGGTATTACAACGCTTTGTTACCTTCTTTCCAGCGTCTTCTACATTGGTCTGCTGGTTTTTAAGAATAAAAAGGTGGGCACGATCGGCCTTGCCCTTGCCATTATCGGAGTGCTGGTTCAGACTGTTGCCCTTGGCCTGCGCTGGCAGGAATCCTATGCCCTGGGTATTGGTCATGCGCCCCTGACCAACATGTATGAGTCGCTGGTCTTTTTCTCTTGGTGTACAACCCTGTTTTATATTTTCCTGGAATATAAATACAAGGCCCGGGTGGTCGGCGCCTTTGTCATGCCGTTTACTGTGGCCGCCATGGCCTACGCCTCCTTTGCCAAGGGTATCAGCCAGCAAATCAGTCCTTTGATTCCCGCCCTGCAGTCTAACTGGCTTATAGCCCATGTCATCACCTGTTTTATCGGGTATGGCGCCTTTGCCGTCGCCGGTGGCCTGGGCATGATGTACCTGATCAAAAAATCCGCGGTCAACAAGGGAAAAGAACAGGATTCACTGGCGGCCTCTCTGCCCGAACTGAGAATTATTGATGATCTGATCCACAAAACCATTGTTTTTGGCTTTATGTGGTTGTCGGCCGGCATTATTACCGGTGCGATCTGGGCCAATGAAGCCTGGGGAACGTACTGGAGCTGGGATCCTAAGGAAACCTGGTCCATCATCACCTGGTTTGTCTATGCCTCCACCCTGCACGCCAGGTTTACCCGAGGCTGGAGCGGAAGCCGTATAGCCTGGCTGGCCATCATCGGTTTCATCTCCGTCTTTTTTACCTATTTCGGTGTGAACTTCCTCTTATCCGGCCTGCACAGTTATGGAGCGAGTTAAAAAACCGACTGTCCTGTAAGCTAAAAACCTGTTGGAACTCTTTTCCAACAGGTTTTTTTTTATACATTTTTCTTAAATTTTTTCTTTTCTTCCCCAGCCTGCCGTATTGACAAGGCAAAAAGAACGCTGTATATATTCAGAAGTTGAATCCTCATTCATTAAAAATTCATCAAATCTAAAAGGGAGAAAGAGTATGAAAAAGGCATTGATTTGCGGAGTTGCACTGGCATTTTTCTGTTCCACCGGATTGGTCACCATGGCTATGGCCGACAATGGTCCTGCAGAAATCACTCTGCAATCCACCATTGACGGGGCAAAAAAAGCCAAACCAGCAACTTTTCCCCATGCCAAGCATCAGGAAAAATTGAAATGTGCCGATTGTCACCACAGCAAGGGTGCTGACGGAAAAATGGTTGCCTTTGTCGAGGGACAGAAGATCGAGAAATGTGAATCCTGTCACAACAAGGCTGCCGGAATGCCTAAGGGACTTGATACCTTTAAAAATGCCGCCCATAAAAAATGTAAGGGTTGTCATAAAACATCAGGTAACAAAGCACTGACCAAGTGCGGAACCTGTCATCCGAAAAAATAATCTGCTTCGGATACCAATAGTTCGGAATGGCTGTTCCCTTACCGGAACGGCCATTTCTCGTTTGGCCGTCTTGAAAAATATTTTTTCATGGGGACCTCTTATCTTACTCTTGAGGAGATCATTATGGTAAAAAAATCGCTGTCTCTGTGTCTTATCGTCCTTGCAGCTGTCTTTGTAATTTCAGGGCTATCTTTTGCCTCGGACAAGGGTGATGCGGAATATGTACTAAAAAGCACCGTTGATCCAGCCAGTAAGACAAAACTTGCCTTTTTCCCTCATGCCAAACATCAGGCAAAGTTTGACTGTGCAACCTGCCATCATGGCAAAGATGCCGACGGCAAACAGGTGGCCTACACCGATGGCATGAAAATTGAGAAATGCGAATCCTGTCACAATAAAGCAGCTGGAATGCCCAAGGGACTGGAGACATTTAAGAAGGCCGCCCACAAGCTTTGTAAGACCTGTCACAAATCAATGAAAAAAGAAGGAAAAGCAACCGGGCCGACCAAGTGTAACGGTTGTCACAGAAAAGATTTAAAATAAAGCACAGATCCACAGGCGCTTCTATCGAGGTGTAAAAAAAGGGGGTGAGCATTCTGCTCACCCCCTTTTTTTTTATCAAAAGCCAGGCCAGGGATTATAGATCACAATCCCTGAAATCTATTCAACATGCATTCTGGAAATATCCCCTATATGGAGAACCAGTTCCCGCAAGACGGTCAAAAGGTTTAATCGATTCCTGCGCAAATCCTGATCCTCGGCCATGACCATCACCTCATCAAAGAACCTGTCCACAGGCTCTTTCATCTGCAATAACACCTCAAGGGCCCTGTCATAATCCTGCTGTTCAATCATAGGCAGAATTTCACCACGTACGGATTGTACAATGGCCTCAAGTTGTTGTTCAGCATCTTCTTTAAGCAGGTTCGGCAGCACATCCGTACTTGTATTTTCCCTGGTAATATTCCTGATTCGCTTAAAGGATCCCGACAGAACAATAAAGGAGTCTCTGCTTCGAATGGAATTCAATGCATTCATCCGGAGCAGACAATCGGTCAGGTCATCAAAACCGACCGAGGTTGCGGCCTCGACAACGCCCTGGTTATATCCGATAGCAAGAAGCTCGTTTTCAAAACGCAGACGGATAAAACCCATCACCTGGCCGACTACTTCCGGACCGGCCTCAACCACATCCTGATAACCGGCCAGGGCCTGAGTTACCATATCCTTAAGCGAAAGAGAAAGGGTACATCCACGGATAATGTTGATCAGGCCGATGGCCTGTCGGCGAAGACCAAAGGAATCCTTATTGCCGGTAGGCCGTTCACCAATGGCGAAACAGCCAACCAGAGTATCAAGACGATCACTGATACCGACAACCGCCCCAATCAGAGTTTCCGGAAGCGCACTGCCGGCACGAACAGGCATATAATGCTCAGCAATGGCAATGGCCACCGCTTCATCTTCCCCGTCAAGACGGGCATATTCGCCACCGATCACTCCCTGCAGCGAAGGAAACTCGCCAACCATTTCCGTAAGCAGATCAGCTTTGGCCAGCCGTGCCGCTCGAACCGTATGCTCCTTTTGCTCAGGAACCAGCTGTTCTGCAAGAGACCCGGCAAGCAATGCAATACGATCACTTTTTGCCTTCATGGTGCCCAGCTTCTTTTGGAAAACAATGCCGGAGAGCTTTTCCAGCCGATCGGCCAGACGGTATTTTTTATCCTCGTTAAAGAAAAACAGACCATCCTCAAGACGGGCCCGAAGGACTCGTTCATGGCCATTTGTGGCCATTTCCCTGTCGGCAATGCTGGTATTATTGACGGCAACAAACATCGGCAACAGCTTGCCGTCACTACCAATCACCGGAAAATACTTCTGATGCTCCCGCATGGAAGTAACCAGTGCCTCACGGGGCAGTTCAAGAAACTTCTCATCAAAGCTGCCGCAGATTCCCCAAGGCATTTCGACCAGATTGGTAACCGTGTCAACTAGAGAATCATCAAGAAGCGGCCGGGCATCATCTTCACCTGCCTTTTCCAGAACAGCCGCACCGACTGTTTCCACAACCATACTTCTGCGACGGTCCGGATCCACAATCACATAGCGCTCCTCCAATCCCTGTACATACCCGGCAAAGTCCAGGACCTGGAAAAATTCTGGGGCCATGAATCGATGCCCCCTGGTCAGGTTTCCGCTTTTCACCCCCTCGATAGTAAAATCCACAACCACGCCATTCAACAGAGCAAGAAGCCATTGGATGGGACGGGCAAAGGTCAACGTACTTTCAGCCCAGCGCATGGATTTTGGAAAGGGCATCTCTTCGATCAGTGCGGTAAGGAGTTCCGGCAGTAACTCGATGGTCTGTCTGCCCTTGACCTCCTCAACTGCCATCAAGTACTCGCCCTTATCCGTTACAATGATCTGCAGATCATCTACAGCCACCCCTTTTGAACGGGCAAAGCCCATGGCCGCCTTGGTCGGATTGCCCTGGGCGTCAAAACCGGCCTTTTTTGCGGGCCCGACATGCTCCTGCCGTCGATCTTCCTGCCTGTCCTGAAGATTTTCCACAATAAGTGTCAGGCGCCTGGGCGTTCCAACTGTTTTTATTTCTCCATATTTCAAACCAAGCTCTGTCAACTGTTTTACAGCGGATGAGGCGAGGAAGCCAAGGGCCGGTTCGATATATCCTGCTGGAATTTCTTCAGTCCCTATCTCAAAAAGAAGTGCATTCATTGATTTTCAACTCTATCGGTATAGTATAAAAAAAATTGGAGGTGTCGTAGATAGCGGAGACTCCCGGTAGTGATGTGGCAATGTCCACATGACGAGCGAACTCGTGAGACTCCGAGAAGCCTCGCCACCGACGGCGGAGAGGTGTAACTTCTTGTATTTCCGTACAGTGCAAATGACGTTTTTATCTTTTTATGAGTCCATCAACTTTCAGATTCTTGCTTTTCTTTGTCCTGAAATTCAGTTTTTCCGGCCTCTTCTGTCTTCCGATACTGAAGAAAAAGTGGAATACCCATGGGCCAGATTTTCAACCATAACCTGGTACCAGCTGATGGCGGCATGTTCGGCAAGGGCTGTTCCAATAAGATGGCAGACTGATTCAACGGATTCAGGCGGCCCGGATGACTCCGCCAGGGAATCTTCCACCAGACTGATCAACTCCTCTATCCAGATAAAACGATGAAAGCGCACGGCGACCCGAGCCTGCCCCCAACGCCCCATTGACCGGGGAAGTCCTCCGGCAGCAGTCTGCCGTCGAGCAGGGGTTATAGGAACATCTATTTCCAAAACCAGGTCATCAGTTTGCTGGAGTGAACCATGCATACGACACATATACCTGTCGGTACCGATATCGTCACCCTCATGTTCCTGTTGCAGGAAGTAAGGGAATTCGATTTCAAGATGCGCCGCCTCTGCTTCCAGCTTTTCTTTCATCTCCTGTAGAATACGATGAAAGGCCTGCAGGTTGAAATCACCATGAAACCGGTTGAGAATCTCCACAAACCGGCTCATGTGCGTCCCTTTGAAACTATGCGGCAGGTTGACGTACATATTGACCGTGGCCACGGTCTGCTGCACTTTTTTTGCCCTGTCCAGCACGGTCACCGGATAGGAAATGGTCTTCACACCAACCTTACGGATATTAACACGCCGAGTATCGCGCAGACTCTGGATATCTTTCATTACATATGAAAAAGGATACGTATCGTGGTCAACAGGAAGGATCGTGGACTCGGTGCGTCTGTCCCTGATCCACGAATATATTTCTTGAAAAAAAGAAAAAACAATGAAAACGGAATACGTTGCAGGAGTCCGGCCCTCCTGACGCAAAAGTCGGCCTTCCCATCGCCCACAGGGATGGGGCTACGACAAAAACGTCAGAACGATTGTACTGTTCTAATCGCCGCAGGCGGTAACTGTTCCAACTTCTTTCTTCGATTTTCGGATAAACCAGCATGGCTGGACCAGGTAAGCGAAGCGAAGCGCAGACTCCGGGTTTTACAGGTCACAGCCACAACCAACAATGAAAATAGCCTGATACGACATCACTTCGTGGGCCATTTTCAGATAAACCTGTGCAATCAGGCCAGATGTTTACGGACTGCAGCTTTCAGTTCATCCATATTGGCTGACTTCACAATGTACTCCTCAGAGGCCCAGGTCCCGAAATCCTGTTTGTATTCCTGATAGGCAGAGCTGAGAATAACAGGCAAATCCGGCTTCATCTCTTTCATCTGCCGCAGCACCTCGATACCGTTCATTCCCGGCATATTTATATCGAGAATGACAAGATCAGGGGGGGTTTTCCTGAAGATGTCGAGAGCCTCTTCACCATTATACGCTGAATCAACGGTGTACCCCTCATCTTCAAATTCTTCACGGTACAGCAGCTGGATCCCCTCTTCATCGTCAACCAGGAGTATTTTTTTTTCGGCCATTGATCTCTCCTCAGAAACTCGGCATTTAAAAAAAGCCTAATCGGCATCTATGCTTGCCGGCTCACTTCTATCATCATCTTCACAAGATGGAGTATTCTTTTTCTGTCGCGTCCCTACAGTTCCACTTCCCGAAGATACCGACAGGCATCCTCCGGCGACATGGGGTTAATATAGAACCCTGATCCCCATTCAAAACCGGCAATACTGGTCAGTTTGGGAACGATTTCAAAATGCCAGTGATAGTGTTCAAGCGGCTGGGACCTGAGTGGCTGCGTATGTAATACAAAGTTATATGGTATTCCGGGAATACACGCATCGAGTCGACGCAGGGTTTCCGAAACCATATTAGTCAAGGCGGACAGCATACGGTCATCCTGGTCCACATAGGAAGAGTTATGCCGACGGGGCACAATCCACATTTCAAAGGGCGTTCTGGGCGCAAAGGGTGTCAGGGTGACAAAATCATCATTTTCACAAACCAGACGGACATCCTGCTGGGTTTCCTGACGGATAATATCACAGAAAATACAGCGATCCTTGTACTTAAAGTAGGACAGGCTGCCGTCAAGTTCCGAAACAACCATCCGCGGCAGGACCGGCAGAGCAACCAGCTGTGAATGGGAATGTTCAAGAGATGCCCCGGCAGCTTTACCAAAATTTTTAAAAACCATCACATAGCGGAACCGGGGATCCTGAGACAGGTCGCGGATTCGATCACGAAAGGCCCTGAACGTGAGAATCATCTGATCATGGGGCAGATCAGTAAAACGATCTTCATGGCGGGGACTTTCGACAATCACCTCATGTGCGCCGATCCCGTTCATGCGGTCGTACAACCCCTCGCCCTGTTTATCGAGCTCACCTTCAATGACCAGAGCGGGGTATTTATTCGGCACCACCCGCAGCTTCCAGTCACTGGAATTTCTCGGCATCCCGGGTGATCGGCCATAGACCAGAACCTCATCCGGAGTCGTCTTTTCATTGCCGGGGCAGAGAGGGCAGAAACCACCCGTGGTCTGGACATCATCAATTATAAAGTCGGATGGACGTTTGCTGCGTTCCTGGGCAATGATGATCCATCGCCCAAGAATCGGATCCTTACGTAATTCAGGCATAAAGACTACCGTCCCTGTTCCTTTTCACGTTGTTCCTGCTTGGTTTTGCAATCAATACAGAATTTAGCCACCGGGCGGGCCTCAAGCCTTTGCACGGTAATGTCTTCACCGCACTCATCGCAGACGCCGTATGTCCCGTCTTCAATGCGACTCAAAGCCTCATCTATCTTTTCCATAAGCTTTTGCTCACGTCCACGCAGACGCAGTTCAAAACTCCGATCCGATTCAACACTGGCTCGATCATTGGGATCCGGAATATTGCCCGACTGTATATTCATTTCGGTCAGGGTTTGCTCGACATCGGCATAAATATCTTTTTTCATGGCCTCAAGCTGCTTTCCCAACTTCTGCAGTTTTTTGTCATTCATAACCGTTCTCCGGTGAACTGTTTGTATAAGAGGTTCCGGGTTCCGGGTTCCGGGTTCCGGGTTCCGGGTTCCGGGTTTATTTTTTCTCGATGTCGCAGGTAAACGAGACGCCTGGCGATTTATCATCTTTTGTTGTTCAACTTTCGGGATGATTGCTGTTGTGTTCAACAGGCCTGGATTTAACCTGTCCCCTCAAGAAATCACCACTTTTGCCGCCGCTTTTTTTCAGCAGGTATATATCGGATATAACCATTTTTTTGTCAACGGCCTTGCACATGTCATAAATGGTCAAAGCGGTTACTGAAACAGCGGTCAACGCTTCCATCTCGACCCCGGTTTTGCCGGTTATCCCGACTGTTGCCTCAATTTCAATGGCCTGTTTATCATCTAAAAAGGTAAACAGTATATCAATGCCCGTGATCGCCAGCGGGTGACAGAGCGGAATCAGCTGGTCGACCTTTTTGGCGGCCATGATACCGGCAATACGGGCAACTCCAAGCACGTCGCCTTTCTTAATCGAACCAGCCCGTACCATGTCGTATGCCAGGGCGGACATGGAAATCTCTCCCCTGGCACAAGCCCGGCGCACGGTTTCACCTTTAGCGCTGACATCAACCATCCGGGCATTGCCCTGATGGTCAAAATGGGTCAAGACCGGTTCTTTTTTTGCCATGGCTCAGTCCTCGCGAACTTCTTCCTTTTTCTTCTGCTTGCCGAGATGACCGCGAAAAAGACGCGCAAAAAATCCTTCTTCCTGTTCGCTGCAGAGATCATCAAACTCACAGAGCAGCTCCTTCTGCCGCTTGGTCAGTTTAGTCGGGGTTTTGACCAGTACCTCTACAATCATATCACCTCTGCCCCGCCCACGCAAACTGGCAACGCCTTCACCCCGCAGGGTGAAACGATGGGCGGACTGCGTTCCCTGCGGAATTTTCAGGGTTGCGGAACCGTCAATGGTCGGCACATCAATTTCACAGCCGATTGCCGCTCTGACCATGGAAAGCGGGTACTGCAGATAAATAGTCTGACCGTCACGCTGGAAAAACTCGTGGGGCTGGACATGAATAATCACATACAGATCACCGGATCGCCCTCCCCGTCGACCTCCTTCCCCCTCGCCTGAAAGACGCATTCTGGAACCCTTATCAACACCGGCCGGAATCTTCAAGTTGACCTTTTTGGAACGGTTGATCAGACCGGTACCGTTACAGTCCGCACATGGCTCAACAATAATCTGTCCTTGTCCATGACACTGTGGACAGGTCGAACTGACCTGAAAGAATCCCTGGGAACGAATAACCTGTCCACGACCGCGACAGCTGGGACAGGTCTGGGCTTTGTGTCCGGGTCGGGAACCGGAGCCTTCACAGGTCCAGCAGGTCTCCCTTTTGGTAATTTCAACCTCTTTTTCAACCCCGTGGACCGCATCCATAAAGGAGATTTCCAGGTCATAGCGAAGATCATCACCCTGTACAGGGCCATTCGGATCACGTTGCCGCCTGCCGCCGAATCCAAACAGGTCACCAAAGATATCTCCCATATGGGAAAAAATATCCTCACTGCTGCCCGGCCCGCTGTATCCCGTGTTTTTCAGGCCTTCATGGCCATAGGTGTCATAGATCTGCCGTTTCTTGGCATCACTTAAAACCTCATAGGCCTCGGCCGCCTCTTTAAAACAGGCTTCGGCTTCGGCATCATCGGGATTGCGGTCCGGATGGTATTTCATGGCCAGTTTACGATATGACTTCTTTATCACATCGCCGCTGGAGTCCGTGGATACGCCAAGAATTTCGTAATAGCACTTACTCATATTATTTCTTCACAACGATAACACTGCCTTGGATAAGAACAAAAAAATCTACAAAAATATACTTACAGTCCACAAACGGGTAGCTACGGAAGCTCAAGATTGAGGCCACCTTGAGTAAATATATCAGACCTGTGAGCGGATCAGGAAGTAACATTTACCAGACCCATACCTTATGCCTTTTCGTTTGCGGCCTCAGCTTCTTCACTGCTGTCGACAGCTTCAGTCTCAAGGGATTTTCGCTGCTCGGGCAGATCAAAAATATTATCAAAGGTTACCGCACCTGAGGCTATTTCCCGCAGGGTCATGACAATCTCTTTATTCTTGCCGGAGACCAGAAACGGTTCTCCATCCCGATGCTGACGAATACGTTCCACAGCCAGATGAATCAGGGAAAACCGGTTATCATCTCCTACCTTTTCCAGGCAATCTTCAACAGTAATACGGGCCATATGTTATATTCTCCATGTATTGTCTTTGCAGGCAAGGACCTGCTGCACATTTATATTTTGTACCCTACCCGGAAACTCAGCATGGCTGGACCGGATAAGCGTAGACTTCGAACCATGAAAACAAAAGACGTTGTAGGAATCCGACCCTCCGGACAAAAAAATCCTGCCTTCCCATCGCCCACGGGGCGGTCTCCTGCAACAAAAAAATCATAATAATTCCAATGCTATACTCGACGTATACGGTCACTGTTCAGGTTTCCGTCTTCTGGTTTTCGGATAAACCAGCATGGCTGGACCAGATTTTTAACGTCACAGCCACAACGAACCATGAAAATAGCCTAAAAGTTCCATCTTCATGGGCGATTTTCGGATAAAGAGACTATTATTCTGTAAGCATTTCAATGGACATGGCAAGCCCCAAAGAAGATATCTTCATAATTCAAAGGTTATTTTGAGGTTTCAAAAGGATTGCGCAACAGCAAGGTTTCCTCGCGATCGGGTCCAACCGAAACGATAACCGGCGCAACACCGGATATATCTTCTATGCGCCTGACATAATCTTTGGCCTTTTGCGGCAGGTCGTCGAAATCACGAACTCCGCTAATATCCTCATCCCAGCCGTCCACCTCTTCGTACACCGGCTTAGCGAGCGCGGTCTTGCGAATATTACAGGGCATGCAGTCGTACTCCTCGCCCGCCACCGTATATTTACGACCGATTTTCAGGGTCGGCTGGCCCGAAAGAACATCAAGCTTGGTGATTGCCAGACCGGTCAGGCCGTTGAGGCGTACGGCATCGTTTGCAACCACCATGTCCAGCCAGCCGCAACGACGGCGGCGGCCGGTGGTGGCACCGAATTCACCTCCCTTTTTCTGCAGCCCGTCGCCAACGGTGTCTCCCTCAGGAAGTTCAGAGGGGAAAGGTCCTTCTCCGACCCTTGTCGTATAGGCCTTGAGGATTCCGATAACTTCGTCGATATGCGCCGGACCAAAGCCGGAGCCGATACAGGCATTACCGGCAATAGTATTGGAGGAGGTTACAAAGGGGTAGGTGCCGTGATCAATATCAAGCTGTGTTCCCTGGGCACCCTCAAAAAGGATATTCCGGCCATCGCGCCGGGCCTTATCGAGTTCCATGGAAACATTGCCGATATAGGGCGCAAGTTGTTCAGCAAAGCCTTCAAACTGTTTTTTGATATCGTCAAATGAAGCTGCAGCAGCGCCGTACTGTTTGGTCAGATAAAAATTCTTTTCCTCAATGTTGACCTGCAGCCGGTCAAGAAACAGATCGGGATCAAGGAGATCTCCGGCCTTGATTCCCACCCGGCCGACTTTGTCCATATAACAGGGACCGATACCGCGTCCTGTGGTGCCGATCTTGTTTCCCTTGGACAGGGCGGCCTCACGGGCCTGATCAAGCATCTGGTGGTACGGCATAATGAGATGGGCGTTTTCACTTATCACCAGCCGACCCGGGGTTACCGGCAAGCCCTTACCCTTCAACTCGGCCATCTCGTTAAGCAGAACACCGGGATCAATAATCACACCGTTGCCGATCATACATCTCTTATCTTCATAGAGAATGCCTGAAGGGATTATATGAAAAACGAATTTTTCCCCGTCGACCACCAGGGTATGGCCGGCATTATTACCGCCCTGGAAACGAACAATACAGTCTGCATACCGGGTTAAGAGGTCAACTATCTTCCCCTTGCCCTCGTCACCCCACTGGGTGCCGACCACTACCACACTGGCCATGAAAAACTCCTGATTAGAGGTAATTACAAAAGAAAAGGCTGACCCCTTTCCGAAATGGAAGACAACAGCCTATAAAGCCGGAGAAATATAGCCGAGAGTGAGGAAAAAGTCAAACCCTGGGGAATGAAATCTGGATATTCCATATAAGGATGGGCTTGGGCTGCCATAGTTGCGCCCTGCTCGGAAAATTACAGCTCCCATGGTATTACCCGGACACAAATCATAAATGACTGGGCAGCAATTTGCACATGTTTCAAAATAGTTAACGAAC
>JAJRQC010000157.1 GCA_024280455.1 Deltaproteobacteria bacterium
GAGCACCTCATCTTCACTCATTTCGGCCTCCTCGAATAGCACAAGTATGCTTCAAAGCCCTAAATAAGTAAATATGAGGCACTCCTGAACAGTTACATCCCCGGGTAAAGCCAAGTTTTTTACGTCTACCTGAATAGTTACCCAAAAAACAGGACCGAAAGCAGGTGCTCTCATACTTCGAGCTCATACTTATCAAGCTTCCTGTACAGGGTGCGCAAACCAATCCCCAGGATTTTGGCGGCTTTGACCTTCTCCCCCCTGGTTGAATTCAAGGTGTCAATAATAGCCTTACGTTCAAGTTCATGCAGCAACCCTTCCTTGCTCCCCCCTGCTCCAGCGGTTTTAAAACTGAGATATTCAGGAATCTCTTCCGCCGTAAGAATGTCTCCGTGGGCCATGACCACGGCACTTTCAATACAGTTCATGAGCTCACGGACATTGCCCGGCCAGTTATACCCCCTGATGAGATCAAGGGCATCGTCTTCAATCCCGGTAATGGGTTTGCCGTGCAGGTTCGAATACTTTTCAATAAAACCGGAAACAAGCTCATCCAGGTCTTCCTTCCGATCCCGCAGGGGAGGAATTTCTATTTTGACCACCCGCAGGCGATAAAAAAGATCATCACGAAAAGTCCCCTCCTTCACCAGTTGGCCAAGGTTCTTGTTTGTGGCGGAGATGATCCGCACATCCACTTTCATGGTCTTTGTTCCACCGACCCGTTCAAAGGTCTTTTCCTGGAGGAAACGAAGGAGCTTGACCTGGATCGAAGGCGGCATTTCCCCGGCCTCGTCCAGAAAGAGCGTGCCGCCGTTGGCAAGCTCGAAACGTCCTTTCTTGGTGGCCACCGCACCGGTGAAGGCACCTTTTTCATGGCCGAACAACTCCGACTCCAGAACCCCCTCTGAAAAGGCTGAACAGTTGACTTTAATAAGCGGACCGTGGGCGACCGGGCTGTTGTAATGAATAATATTGGTAATGAGCTCCTTACCCGTCCCCGATTCCCCCTCAATAAGAACGGTCGCCTTGGTCGAGGCGACCTGGAGGGCAAGATCCTTGCATTTGTTCAAGGCATCGGAGTGGCCGATCATATTTAAATCAGGCCCATGCTCAAGAATCTGCTGCTTCAGCAGTTTATTCTCTTCCTTGAGCCGCTTGTTTTCCAACGTTTTCTCAATAAGCAGGGCCAGTCGATCCAGATTGACCGGTTTGCTGACATAATCGCAGGCGCCAAGTTTCATGGCCTCTACAGCGGCTTCAATATTTCCCTGCCCGGAGATGACGATAACCGGAACCGGTTCATCCATTTCATTGATCTTTGCCAGCAGCTCAATCCCGTTCAGACCCGGCATGTCCAGATCGGAGAGAATTACGTCAATATCCTCCCGGGCAATGGTCTTCAAGGCGTTAAGGCCGTTTGTAGCCGTCAAGGTGTCGTAATCATCCTCCAGAGCCATGGACAGGGTCTGCAGTGTCATGTTGTCATCGTCAACGATAAGTACTCTGTTTTTTTCCATAATAATAGTTGCTCATTATATCCATGGCCTGTCGAGGAGAATCCTGCGCTTTACGGCCGGAAAATGTTGTTATGCTTCAATAACAGGTTCTGATTCATCCTGTGAAGTTATCTGTCGAACCTCCCCGGACGAAAGCAGGGAGTCAGGACCGTGACTCATGGGAAGATGGATCGTAAACACTGTCCATTTCCCCTCTTCACTCTCACAGGTTATCCAGCCGCCGTGATCTTCAATAATCCGCTGGACAATGGCCAGACCAAATCCCATCCCCTGCACTTTTTTAGTAAAAAACGGTTCAAATATTTTTTCCAGATCGTTGGCTTCAATGCCTTGGCCGGTATCGGAAACGGTGAGCAGCACATAGTCGTCTTCCCTGCTGGTGGAAAGCTTCAAGATCCCGCCATCGGGCATGGCCTGGATAGCATTCATACACAGGTTGAGCAAGGCCTGGGTAATCTTTTTTTCATCGAGCAGAACGGGTTCAAGAGCTTCATCCTCTGCAATCTCAATGGATACGCCCGCATCTTCGGCAACCTGATGCACTATTTCGGCAATCTGCCCGACAATAGCATTGAGGTTGTTCTCACTGAAAACAGGGGCGGGAAAACGTGCATACTTGACAAACTCATCTATTATTCCGTTGATTCTTACAATCTCGTTGTTGATCAAGGTGGTCATCTTCAACATCTTGTCTTTCTGAGCCGGCTCCTCCACCTTGCATTTTTTTATTGCCTTATTCAGGAGTTGAAGATTCATGTACAGAACGTTTAACGGTGTCTTAATTTCATGGTTGACGGTGGAGGCTATCTGGCCCAGAGTCGCCATCTTTTCCATCCGGACCAGATCCTTCTGAGTATTACGCAGAGACGCTTCCGAGGCTTTTAATTCCGCAGTCCGCTCCTCTACCAGCCGCTCAAGTTCACGATTAAACTCCTCCTGCTGCCGTTCATGTTCCTGCAGGTTCCTGGTCATGAGATTAAAGGTGCTGTACAGCACGCCGAGTTCAGTCCTTGAGGTTGTCCGCACTCGAACCGACAGATCACCAAATGTAACCTTTTCCGTAGCCTCGGCAAGATTCATAATGGGCACTATTGTGTAACGGGTCAGGGCAATATAGCCTATACAGGAGGCAACGATTCCAATGGCGCAGGAGGTCAGGTAGAGCAGCAGAACATGATTCATTTTACCGTCTGATTCATCGACCAGCCCTTCTATAGTCTCAATATGCTCCCGGTTGATGCTCTCCACCAGTTTCTGGGTTCTGTAACCATAGGTTTCCAAATCTTTGAGAATCTCTTTGTCAACCGGACTGGAGGCATTGATATCTGCAGCCGATTTATTTAACAACGTCTTAATTGACCGAATATTCTCCTCCACCTGCTGGAAGAGCAGAAACATCCTGAGCCCATAGCGACCCTGACCGGTCTCCTCCTCCTTGTAGAGTGCTATTCGCTCCTCAACATCATTGACAATGGAGATTGCATAGAGCAACAGCTTGTTGTCAAGCTTGATGACGGAATTCTGAACCAGAAAAATTGCCTCCTGAACCTTGTTGTTCATGTCATAAATCCGAACAACGTATTCACTTTCCGTCTTCATGTTTTCATTATCTTTTGCCATGTCGCGGACCAGTATGATGCACACACCGCCGACACTGACAATGGAAAAAATATTAAGGAAAAATGCGGCCAGAATATAGCTTGCAAGTTTACGTTTTATTTTCATCGCTCTATCATTTACCTCTGCACCGCCTAGAAACCAAGGCAGGCAATCAGTTCAAATTCAAGTTACACTATGTATCGGCTGATCCTTTGCAAAAACAACATCATCTCTCATTTAACCCCATTTTCATATGGTGCCAACGGTTCTTTACTGTTCTGCCCCGGTTCGGTCGGCATAAACGGTCACAACAGGGCCGCGTTATCCTGTTTCCAGAGTCGGCTGTTTTTTTGCCCCGCCAAAACCACGCACCAGGAGCAAGGCCACAACAACCACAGCCAAAACCAAAAGAAGGTACCAGGGAAACCAGTAGATAGAATCTTCAAAGGCCGCATTTTTCACGGCCTGAGAAGACCAATCGGGGTATTTCTCTCCGCCGGTGGTCCGCAACGCCTGGATCAGACCGGCATAAAAAAGTCCAATTAATCCATAGGCCGCATTAAAGGCCAACCCCTTGAAGCTGAGGACCGTTGCCCGGTGCACGGAATCGGTAATCTCGTTGAGATAGTGGCTGGTAAAAAACGAGGTCAACATCATGCCGATAAACAGAAGGACGACCGGAGCTATACCGTAATAGGGAACAAACAGGGTCATTCCCCACAGGGCGGTAAAGGCAACCACGCCGACAACACAGACATTTTGGACCGGACTGAAATGATGGACCATGGCCCGGGCAATCCTGGGCACGACCAGCCCCATCAGGGCGATACCGGAGCCAATCAGGCCAAAGCTTGCTTCGGGCAGGGAGATAAGACGAAAGTACTGACTGGTCATGGTCACCAGCATCCGCAGCACATGATCAAAACACATGCCCAGCAGAATCACGGCCAGGGCAAAGGGTGTGTGTACAATCCAGCGCCCTGCCTGCAGAGTCAATCGAGTCGCCTGTATAATATTTTTTAACCTCGAACGCTCTTTCTTTGCAGATGTCTGCACCAGTTGTGGATCCCGCATACCCAGAGTTGTCAACAGGGCGAGCAGAGCCAGGATCAGAGTCAGAAACACCGGATAACGCATACTCATCTGCTGGGTGATATGAATCGTACTCCCGAACCAGTGCAGGATCCGGTTCATGGTTTTCATATCATAGACCACTGCGCCAATGGTCATGGCAAAGATATACCCGAAATGCTGGACCCGCATCTGGATATCCAGAGCCCGGGGCCACTCTTTCTCAATTCCGGCCTCGACCAGAGTATCATAGGCCATGGCCTCGTCGGCACCACTGGCCATGGCCTCGGCCAGACCGCTGAGGATACGGTTGGCCAAGAAGGCACAGAAAATGACGGTCCCGTTCCCCAGCGGAACGAACCCGATAATCAGCATCTCAAAGATCATCAGCAGACAGGTTGCCACCAGCAGCCGTTTTCTCCCCAACAGATCGGCCAGAGCACCTGAAGGGACCTCGGACAGAACAATGGTTACCGCCCAGACCGTATTGAGAAGGGCAAACTGTTCAAGGCTGAGCCCGTAATCCAGAAAAAGAATGGTAAATACAGGGTAGTAAAAACGCGCATTAAAGAGAACCCGGAACCCGATAAACCGTCGGACATTGGGCAGAGAAAACGGCGAAGGCGGGGAGGAATGATGAACAGTCATGGGCGCATAATGGAGATAATCATGTTTTCTGTCAAGCATTCAGCACTGTACGGATAAAAAAACTCGCCCTGGCACCGGTTCTATGATAAAAATTAAGAATTATTGACAAGCAACTTCAACATGTTTCATTCCTGAGACGAGCAGAGGTTTCGTGCCGACTGAAAAAAACAGTATTCCCGTTCCAACCCTCTGCCCGGACTGCGACCTGCTGCTCACATCGGTTGCGCCCCCGCCGGGGCATACGGTTCATTGCCCCCGGTGCGGCAAACGGCTGCATAAGTGGAAAATTCACAGCATCGAAAAGACGCTTGCCATCAGCCTGACCGGTCTTCTTCTCTTTCTGCCGGCCAACTTCATGCCGCTTTTGACCTTTGACATACTGGGAATCAACACCTCCTCTTCCCTGTTCACCAGCACTCTGGCCATGTTTCAACAGGAGCAGTACGCAGTCGGAATCATGGTGATCCTCAGCGGATTCATCTTTCCGCTACTCATCCTCTCGCTGCTGTTTGCCGTCAGTTTAGGCCTGTACTACGACTGGCAGCCCTCCTGGATGCCACGATTTTTCAGATGGTATCATCACCTGGCCGAATGGGCCATGACCGATGTCTACCTGATCGGGGTCTTTGTCACCATTATCAAGATGAATCACATGGCGGAAATCGAGTTCAATATCGGTTTTTTCTGTTTTATCGGCGTAGTGCTTGCGACCATCGCCGCCCAGTCAACCATGGATCACCACCTGTTCTGGTCCCGGCTCGAATTAAAAGACGCCCCTCCTCCGCCCGTAGATCCGCAGGCAACCACCGGTGTCGAAACCGGACTCTGCCTCTGCCCGGCCTGTGAGAAAGTCCTGCCGCTGACGCCGGACCGGAGACAGATCTGCCCGCGCTGCGGGCAGCACCTCCACCTGCGAAAAAATGACAGCCTCAACCGAACCTGGGCGCTGGTACTCACCGCGATTATCCTCACCCTGCCCGCAAACCTCCTGCCGATCATGGAGGTGGAATACTTTGGCGTTCCTGATCGGTCCACGATCATGGACGGCATCATTTACTTTTTCCAGGAAGGCTCCTACGGTATCGGCGCCATCATCCTGACCGCCTCCATCCTGGTTCCACTCTTTAAAATCGTCGGCATGATTCTGATCCTGCTGACCATCCGCTTTCAGCGGCTCGGCTGGATCAGGCATAAGGCGATCATGTTTCGTTTTATTGAATTTATCGGGCGCTGGTCCATGCTTGATATTTTTGTCATTGCCCTGCTCTGCGCCCTGGTTCGTTTTGGTTTCCTCTCAACCATCAGTGTAGCCCCGGCCGCCTTTTATTTTACCGGAGTGGTACTGTCCACAATGTTTGCCGCCATCAGTTTCGACCCACGCCTGCTCTGGGATGCGGGTAACACTTCACTGTCCAGGGACATACCCGATGCAACAACCTGTTCTTAAGAAAAAACGTTTTATCTCTCCAGTCTGGCTTCTGCCCTTTCTGGCCCTCTGTATCGGTGGTTGGCTGCTCTATACCAGTTATCAGAAGGCTGGTGGGAATATCACCATTCATTTTGACTCCGCTGCCGGTATCACCCCGGGTAAAACCAAGATTATTTACAAGGGTATTCCCATAGGAACGGTGAAGGACGTTGAAATCGACGACAACCTGCAAGGTGTGACCCTGCAGGTCGAGATGATAAAAAAAACCCGCAGCGGTCTGGTTGAAGATACAAAATTCTGGGTCGTCCGCCCGGAAATATCGGCCGGTCGGATAAGCGGCCTGGAAACTTTGCTCAGCGGGTCGTATATAGCTGTAAGAAAAGGTAAGTCAACAAAAGAAAGTCGATCTTTTACCGGTCTGTCCACCCCACCTCCAGCCGACACGGACGTCCCAGGCCTGCATATCACCCTGCGCTCCCCGACACTCTACTCCCTGCAGCGCGGATCCCGGGTCTACAGTAAAAACCTGCAGATCGGTCTGGTTGAAAATTATACCCTGGAATCAGACGGCATGATCACGCTTAAGATTCTTATCAAACCCGAGTTCAGCCACCTGGTTCGCAAGGGGTCAAGATTCTGGAATGCCTCCGGCCTGTCCGTTACCGGTGACCTGCAGTCAGGCCTGACGGTCAATATGGAATCGCTGGCCTCGTTGATCTATGGCGGCATCACCTGCGCCACCCCCGAACAGCTGGCAGACAGCCCGCCGGCGGAATCAGGACAAACCTATACCCTGTATAAAGACTTTGAAGATGCCGAATACGGGATTTCAATGACCCTGCAGCTGGCCACCGGCGAAGGCATTATTGCCGGTAAAACCAGGATACTCTACCGCGGCCTTAAAGCGGGTGTGGTCAAGAGTCTGGACATCAACGATGACACCTTTCACACCGTTACCGCCACTATCCTGCTCGACCCCAGAGCAGAGGTCATTCTCAGGAAAAACACGCATTTCTGGGTCATTCGTCCGCAGGTCTCCATCGAAGGGATTAAAAACCTGGAAACCCTGCTCTCCGGGCCGTACATCACCTTCCAGCCGGGCACGGGATCCTTCCGGAATAATTTTGTAGTCGAGCCAAGTCCGATGCCGATCCCCACCCTGCGCCCGGGAACGCATTTTCTCCTGGAGGCGAAAGACAGCGGATCCTTAAATATCGGGGCACCGGTACTCTACCGCAAGATAGCCGTCGGGGAGATCATCGACATCAAGCTCTCCAAAAACGGCCAGGGTGTACAGACGACCATCCTGGTCTATCAGCCCTATGACGCGCAGGTTCAGGAGAATTCCGTGTTCTGGAATGTCAGCGGGCTCCAGGTAAAAGGCAGTCTGTCGAACTTCAAGATCAACCTCTCCTCCATGCGCACCATGATTGCCGGCGGCATCACCTTTACCAATCCACCAGCCGGCAGCAATGCAAAACAGGTTGCCAGGGCAAAACCAGACTCGGTTTTCCCTATCTACGAAGGGTATCGTGAAGCGGTACAAAAAGAGTCCTCTCTCCAGCCTCAGGGTCTTGCCCTGCAGGTACGGACAAAAAATCCGGCCAATGTCGATGTCGGCTCTCCGGTTCTGTTCAACAACATAACGGTGGGCGAGGTCATGGACCTGACACTGGCTCATAAAAGCACCATGATAAACATTGACCTGCTCATCTTTAAAAAATTTCAGCATCTGATCACCGGCTCGACCCGTTTTTTCAACCTGTCGGGTATAAAAGCCGAAGCCGGCCTGCAGGGAATCACGGTGGAAGCCGGGCCGCTGGAGGCCATCATCAACGGTGGCATAGCCTTTTATAATCCGGAAAAAACGACAAAGTTAAAGAGAAGACGGACGTTTACCCTGTACAGGAACAGGGAGGCGGCGGACAATGCCGACAGGCTGAAGCTCAGCTTACGCCTGCATAATGCAAAGGGGATAAACAAGTACACAAAAATCCGCTATCAGGGTATTGAGATCGGCCGGGTGATCGATGTCCATTTTGACCAGAACCTTGATCAGGTTCTGGCCCGGGCCGTGGTCCGGAAAGAGGCCGAAAAGCTCTTTCGCACAGACTCGGTTCTGTCTATCGTCGGCCCACAAATCGGCCTGTCCGGCATCCAGAACCTGGACACGGTGGTGGGCGGTTCCTACATAACTCTGCGCCCGGGAACCGGAGAGCCGGCCCATGAATTCACGGTACTCCCCCAGGCCCCCGGCAGAAGCGAGACCTATGCCGGTTTAAACCTTATCCTGGAAAGCAAATCCCGCGGCTCACTTAAACCTGGTAGCCCCATCTATTACCGTCAAATTCCGGTGGGTCGGATCACCGGTTATGAGCTCTCACCAACAGGGCAGCAGGTCTGGATTGGCGCCAACATCCAACCCGAATACCAACATCTTATCCATACGGGAACAAAATTCTGGAATGTAAGCGGAATCGAGGTCAGCGGCGGCGTGTTCAGCGGCATGACCATCAGTACCGAATCCATGGAAGCCCTGGTCAGGGGAGGAGTTGCCCTGGCCACCCCGGAAGGGGAGGAAATGGGTGAACCCACCGCGGGTGGTGATCATTTTGTGCTGGCGAAAAAGGCTGAAGCCGAATGGAAGTCATGGGCACCTGAGCTGGCAACTGCGCCCAATAAAGAGATCCGGAGCGTCAAAATAAAGGAAATACAGCCCGAGGAAAAGACCCTTCTGATAGTTCCGAACCGGACCAAGAAAAAGCCGCCCCGAAAGATAGAACTGCCGCTGGGAGAATAGTGGTGACGTAACGGCCGGATATTCAACCGTTCAAAACGGTTAAGCGTTTGATCATTTAATCGTTTAATCGGTCCGTCTACGGCACCAGAGGCCAGAAGAACGGCATCACCAGCATCAAGACACCCATGGTCACCAGGGTCAGCAGGCCGCCGACCTTAAAATAATCTTTAAAACTGTATCCACCCGGCCCCATGACCAGGATGTTTGCCGGATGAGAGATGGGGGTCATGAAACTGGCCGAGGCCGCCATGGCAACCGCCATCATCAGGCCCTGGGGGGAAAGCCCCATACCGGCAGAGGTGTTGAGCACAATCGGCGCCATCAGTACCACCAGGGCGGCGGTCGGCACAAAACAGGTCGCCAGAAAAGTCAACGCCACTATCCCGAACATGACCCCAAGCGGTCCAAAGGGACCGACAAGGCTAATCACCCCATCGGCAATCAATCCGGCGGCACCGGTTTGATCCAGAGCCGTACCCAGGGGCAGCATCCCGGCAATTAAAAAAACCGCCTTCCATTCGATATGCCGGTAGGCCTCTTCCATGGTCAGGCAACCGGTCAGAACCATCAGTGCCACCCCGATGACCACAGCGATATAAATCGGTACCCAGCCGATGATAACGGGCAGCAGCACGGCAGCCATAACCAGGAGGGCATACTTCATTTTGTCCCGGCGCAACTCGTCATCGGCCATTTCCGTCAAAACAATAAAATCCGCTTCCCGGGCAAGAAGCTGGAGTTTATTGCGATGCCCGTACAGGAGCAGTGCATCACCAAACCGCAGTTCCATATCACGCAGATCCAACCGATAGGCCTCTCCCCGGCGCCACAGGGCCAGGACATTAAGACCGAATTTTTCCCGAAAATTAATCTGACGCAGGGTCTTGCCTTCAAGGGTTGTCCGTGGTGCAAGAACAACTTCCACCAGACCGAAATTGCCGGAAATCATTTCCTGGATGTCGGGTTGGGAGCGACGTTCAATCTCCAGTTCTTCCAGCCCATACAGTATATCCAGATCAGGGGCCTGCCCTTCAACAAGCAGCCGGTCTCCGGCCTGTAAAACTTCTCCCGGCTCAGGCAGAAGAAGGGGCTTATCCTGCCGCAGAATACCAAGCACCCGGCTGCCGAACACATCAGCCAGCCTGCTTTCTTTCAAAGTCTGCCCCGTCAGACCCAAGTCCGATGGTATCCGCATGACCATCAGCCGTTCATGGAGCTGATAAATGTCGGCAATCTCTTTTTGGCCGACAAAATGGAATTGCTCAAAGCCATCCGTCTCCCGCAGGGCCTCCAGGTATTCAACCAGACCGGCGACCAGAAGAAAATCTCCGCCCTGCAATGGTTCATCCTGTAAACCGGTCCGTTGAATCGTTTCTTTTCTGCGGATAGCAAGTACGTTCAAGCCGAATCGATTTCGAAACCCCAGGAGATTCAGGGTGCTGCCGACAAACTTCGAATCAGCGGACAGGGCAACTTCGCCGATTTTAATGTCTCCGGAATAATAGGCCGACAGATCAATGTCATTCTCTTCCACAATCAGCCTGTGCCGATTCTGCAATTCCTTGACCGCATCAGCACGTCCTTCGACCGTCAGCCGGTCACCGGCCTGCAGCACCTCATCCGGCTGCGGAGCGGGCACGGTCTGTCCATCACGGGTAATACCGATTACATTCCAACCCAGAATCGATCCCATTCGAATCTGGGCCAGGGTTTTATTAAGTAAAACCGAATTCCGGGGCACACGAATGTAAAACAGCCTGTCTTCCAGGCCGAACTGGGTCTGCTGATACGTTCCTTCACCGTCCGTTGCCTCTTTGGCGACGTCGCGCTCGGGCAGGAGATGACGACCAATAAAGGTCATGAAGGCAATCCCCGTGAACATCACAATCAATCCCACCGGGGTGAAATCAAAAAAACCAAAGGATCGGAGTCCTGCTTCGGTTAAGGCATCACTGACCAGAATATTGGGCGGGGTCCCGATCTGGGTTGTCAGGCCGCCGAGCAGGCACCCATAGGCCAGCGGCATCAACAGCCTGGACGGAGGCCTGCCGGTGTGGTGGGCAATATCCATGACCACCGGCAGCATCAACGCCGCCACCGCGACATTGTTCATGATGGCCGACATCAGTCCGGCCGTTGTCATGATCACAAATATCATGGTGGCCTCCCTGGTCCCGGACAGCCGCAGAACAAATGCGCCGATAACATTGGCGACCCCGGTGCGGGTCAACCCACCGCTGAGAATAAACACGGCCCAGATGGTCACCACGGCCGGATTACTGAATCCGGACAGGGCTTCAGCCGGAGAGACCAGGCCGGTCAGGGCAACAGCCCCCAGCACCAGCAGGGCGGTTACTTCCATCGGGATTTTCTCAGTGACCAGGAAGACAATGGACACGGCCAGGATGGTGAGAACCAGGATGATTTCCGGAGTCACGGCACATTCCTTTTCAGTATGTTTTTGTATTTGTATTTGTATCTGGACAAACGCAAGGGCAAGCGCCTTTCTTGAGCGGGGCGGATAAAATCACCTTTCTTACCAAGACAGATGGTTGGCCCTTAAGCGGGAGTGTACCATCCGGATTAGACTTACACCAGGAAAATGGTGCAATAATCGGGCATTACAGATTAGACCTCTAGAGATAAGCGTTTCTTTAGATATTACGGTGTACTCGTTACACCGCTCCTGCGGTGTAACGCATCAGGATGCGTGCACTTTGCACTGCGTATATGGCACAAAGCGCCCATAGGTGCCGGTTACACCGCAAAGCGATGCTGCCGGAAAAATAGTGTTTTCCTGCACGGGCTAAATGCCGACCGACGCCTTTAAAGAGGGCTTATGGCCGTACCGCCCGAACCCGTCCCTTTGCCTTTGGAATATACTGTCGTTCAGGGTCACAGTTATCGTCCAGCTCCCAGGTACCCACCCGTCCCTGCAGGTCCGGCTCATCCGACCAGTAGGTTCCTTCCACCTGCAGATCACAGGCGCCGTTCTGCTTCAGATCAAAGACCATATACAGATCAAAGAGCTCGGTGACGGTGGGGAGTCGCCAGTCATCATAGCCGCCGACCTTCAGAGTTGCGGCATACTTTTTTGCATCTTCCAGCGAATGGAGAGTTCTGCTTGAACCTACCTGCCACATCTTTCCGGTTCTGAGATCCTGACAGACCCCATTTGCCAAAGGAATCATCCTGGCCCCGTCGGAGGAACCATCTTCGCTTGAATAGGTTGCACAGCCACTCAGAAACAGTGCCAGTAGACAGATTGTTGTTAAACTTTTCAAAACTTTTCTGCCTGTAAAAAAAATGTTCCAGATTCCATATCAGTGTACCTCTACAGTTTTTTGATAATTATGTACCGACCAATCGGTATATTTTTTGCCCTGAAAAAAAAAATTACTCCTGCTTTTCAAGCAACACGCGGATTGCCAGAATGCAGTCCTCAATACCATTTTTATTTTTATACACCCGGGAGAGCATGATCCCACCTTCCAGGGTGGCAATAATTGCGGTGGCCAGGGCATTGGCAGGAATGGGACTCGTGAGAAGTCCAGCCCCAGAAGCCTGCCTCAACTCACGTTCTATCCTGCTTTTCCATTGGGAAAAAACCTCTTGAATAATCCTGCCGAACCGTGAATTTGAATCCGTCATTTCCAGGGCCGTGTTGCCGAACAGGCAGCCGCCGACAAAGTTGTTCTGTTCCATCATTCCCATGATAGCATTGCAGGAGTTCAAGACCTTGACTATCGGGTTCTCGCCGATCAGGGAGTCGTCGAGAAGGATAAAAAACTCATCTCTGACGTCGACCAGAACCGCAAGACCGAGTTCTTCCTTACTGGGAAAATGATAGTACAGGTTTCCCTTTTTCACCCCGGTGGCGGTAATAATCTCGCTGATGCTGGTAGTTCTGAACCCCTGCCTTGTGAACAGCTTACGGCTCTCCTTCAAAATATGATGCCGGGTTTCCTGACCTTTTGTCTGCATAACCTCCCCTTGCACTAAACTGACCGTTCGGTACAAATTGTAGCTTCTGGATCCGAAAAGGCAAGTTTTTTCCCCGAAAGGAGCAACACTGTTTAAAGTCTGCAAGCAGGGTACGATCAACCGCTGTCACCGCCCCGTAATCAACCAGCTTAACCCCGGCCGGATCCACCACCAGGTATTTTCTCAGAAACACGGCCCAGGGCTGATAGGCAACCTTGAACTCGGATTGTGGGTCATGCTTTCTCCAGACCGGCCAGAGATCAGGCTTGGGAGCGACCGGGACGACCAGGAGAAAAAGAAGTATTCCGGCCAGACTTTTCCATAGCGTATGGAAAAAACTTTGCCGCCCTTCTTTAGGGGCTCACATCGTTTTTCATCGTTTTCACCGGGGAAAAAATAGCCTTTAGCCGCTTTAATGTCATACCGCCTTGGCCGGAAACAGCCGGTCACTGATGACAGTCAACAGGATGGCGAGAACGATTGCGGCCACACCGAGCAGGACATTGAAATAGACCGGGGCCACCAGGGCAAGACGGATAATCATAGTCGACAGGGCAAAGCCCGAGTTGCGGAAGACGGAATAAAACGACGGGTGATAACACTGCGCAATCAGGACCACAAGAATATCAATCAGGATCAGCAGGGTGTAAAAATCATGAAAAAAATCAGTATGTTCAACCCCGGTCACAGTCAGATACAGGGCTCGCCCACCCATGCCGATAAAAAAGCTCAGCAGAATCAAGGCAATGCCTTTTTTTGCGGCCACAAAGGTATACAGATCGTCCAGATGATCCCGTTCATGCTTCTGTCGTGTCTGGAGCATATAATAGACCCCGAGCAGGGTGAAAATAAGCACCGCCCCGAAGCCATCCGAGAGAATATATAGAATACTGTCCTCGTTGCCGGCAAAGGTCACCGGCTCCTGAAAATGAGACAACTCCTTGAAGGCATTACGCATCAGGATGAGGGAGAGGATCTCGAACTGCTTACCCACGGAACGGGAAAAGGAACAGGGCAGCACAAAAATAAGGCTGATGACCTCGAGAATCAGGATAACGGTAAAGGCCCCGCCGATGGCATAAAAGTGGTTGCCAGGAACCATTGAGGCAAACGGTTCCGGCAGCAGATTCCAGCGTTTGAGTTCAATAACCAGCAGGCTGGCGAGAAAGAACACCACCAGCAGAATGGAAATCTTGCGGTGAACCTTTTCATGTTCATAAAATCGATTCAGGGGGTCAAAAATCCAGGTGATCCATTCATAGATTCTGTTCACTTATTCCTCTCTGTATACTCGGGGCTTGAAGAAACGCAGCCGGTTGGCATTGCTGACCACGGTCACCGAAGACAGGGCCATGGCCGCAGAGGCGAACATGGGCTGCAGGAGCCAGCCGGTAAAGGGGTAAAAGACCCCGGCCGCCAGTGGAATACCGATTGTATTATAGACAAAGGCACCAAAAAGATTCTGCTTGATGTTTCTGATGGTGGCACTTGATATTTCAATCGCCACCGAGACATGGGCTAGGGAATCCCCGGCCAGGGTAATATCGGCATTGTCAATGGCGACATCGGTGCCGGAACCGATGGCAAAACCGGTATCGGCCTGGGCCAGGGCCGGGGCATCGTTGACCCCGTCGCCGACCATGCCCACCTTGTACCCCCGCTCCTGCAGCTTTCTGATCACCTCCAGTTTTTCTTCCGGCAGCACTTCACTGTGGACCTCTTCAATGCCGAGTTCAGCGGCCACCGACTCGGCCGTGGCCCGGTTATCCCCGGTACACATGACCACGACTACGCCCTGTCGCTGCAGGGCTTTGACTGCAGCCTGCGAGTCGGGCCGGATCGGATCGCGCAGAACAAGAAGACCCAGCACCTCTTTATCATTTTCATCGGCCAGCCAGATCGGGGTTGCTCCGGAGGCGGCCTGGGTGCGGGCCTGCTCCATGAGCTCATCCGGCAGAGCCACGTTCCGGTCCTGCAGGAAGAGATGGTTACCGAGCAGGTAGTTCCTGCCTTCAATTGCTCCCTGCACGCCCCGGCCGGAAACGGCCTTGAAATTATCAACCGGCAATAGTGTGCCGCCCTCCTTTTCCAGGGCATCAAGTACCGCCTCAGCCAACGGATGCTCGGAACCGCTCTCCAGGCTGGCGGCCAGCTGGAGAATCCGGCTACGATTCTGCCCGTCCTGGGCCAGAATCTCGGTCACGGAAGGTGCACCCTCAGTCAAGGTGCCGGTCTTGTCCACCACCACATGGGTCAGTGTGGACGCGGTCTGCAGGCCGTCGGAATTTTTAATCAGCACGTTCAGCTGGGCCGCCCGGCTGGTGCCGACCATGATCGCAATCGGGGTTGCCAGCCCCAGCGAACAGGGACAGGCAATGACCAGAACCGCAATCGCTGCGGTCAGGGCAAAGGCCAGCTTCGGCTCCGGTGCGACCACAAACCAGACGATAAAAGTCAGGATGGATATACAGATAACCACCGGAACAAAAATAGAAGAAACCTTGTCCGCCAGTCGGCCGATGGGTGGCTTGCTGAGCTGGGCCTTTTTGACCATGCCGATTATATGGGAAAGGGTGGTATCCTCACCAAGGCGGGTGACCTTCAGAGTAAATGTTCCCGATTTGTTCATAGTGCCGCCGGTGAGCAGGTCGCCGGGTTTCTTTTGTATCGGCAACGGTTCCCCGGTCAACATGGACTCATCCACAGTCGACCCGCCGTCGGCAAGGGTGCCGTCGATGGGAATGCGTTCGCCGGGCCGGACCCGGAGCAGGTCGCCCAGCCTAAGCAGGGAAACCGGGATCTCCACCTCCCGCTTACCGACCTCCACCCGACCGCTCTTGGCCCGCAGACCGACCAGAGAGCCGATGGCCTCGCTGGTCGTTCGTTTGGCCCGGGTCTCCAGGGCATGGCCAAACTGGAGAAAGGCCAGGATCATAACCGAGGCATCAAGGTAGAGATGGCTGTCCCGGCCGGGAATAAAGTTGGGCCAGAGAATGACCATCAGCGATGACAGCCAGGCTGCTGCCGTGCCCAGGGCCACCAGGGTGTCCATGTTGGACGTTCCATGCCGGGCCTGTTTCCAGGCGGTCACATAATAATTCCTGCCGGAAAAATACATGGTGCCGAGACAGACCAGGGCCGCCGTCAGCCAGAACAGCCGATGTCCGTCCAGGGGTGGAAACAGACCCGACATTTGCCCGGCCATGACCCCGAAACCAACCGAAGCCGCCAGGATCGCCCGCTGCCACGAACGACGGATCTCCAGCCGGGTAGCCGCCTCCTGCTCAACCCAGGGGTCCTGCAGGTGTTCCTCAACCTGAACCGCAATCTTCTCATCCGCCAGCAGCAGAACCACTTCGGCCGGATGGATATCGGTTGTCACCTGTACCCTGGAGCCGGTGATCTCCACTTCGGCATCGGGAAAATTTTCGGCAAGGATTCTTTGAATTGTAGAGAGCTTCTCCGGGTCGCCTTCGGCAGATACTAGATAAAACGTACCGATGACCTTCTGTTCCGGAAGCCGCGCCGCATAGCCCTGATCGATAATCGCATTAACCACTGTCTGCGGATCGCCGCCCTCGATCAGGGCCTTTTTTTCAATCAGATTGACAACCGCAGTCCGCACCCCGCCGACACCTCTGATCGCCTTTTCCACATTGGCCACGCAGGCCGAACAGCTCATGTCATCAATCAGAACCTCATAACCGCTCCCCGTTGCTTTTCTACTTTGTTCCGGCAGCGAGGCGGCATAGCCCTTGTCAATGATGGCCGCAACCACCTGCTGTGGATCACCACCGCGGACCAGGGCCTCTTTTCCGATCAGATTGACGGCAGCCTCGGTGACTCCGTCAACCGACAGGATCGCCTTTTCCACGTTGGCAACGCAGGCCGAACAGCTCATGTCCGTCACCCGCACCAGGTACTCCGGTTCTTCTGCGCTCAAATCCGCACCTTGCTCAGTTCCGGCTTCAGGAAGAGCAATTTCACAATTCTCCGGGATCTGCGCCTTGGGCCGGGCCTCATAGCCGGCCCGGACAATGGCCGCAATCACCGCATGGGGCTTGCCGCCGCTCACCTGCACCAGGCCCCGGTCAAGATCGACCCGAGCCTCGGTGACCCCTTCCACGGACAGGGCTGCAGTCTCCACCGCCTGGACGCAATGCTCGCAGCTCATATCCGTAACAAGGAACGTATAGCTGTCGGCGGTTGCAGTTACATTCTGATTACCCATGGATATCACAAAGTAAATGTTTTATCTTCTTGCCAATATCGTTCATCAAAACAGATAAACATGATCTTGTATAGTGTATACACGTTGTAGCAGGATTAGAAATTCGCTGTTGCAATATTTTTTTATTCCCCGACCCATTAAGTGTATTCATCCCGGCCGGACGCATCTTTTTCATTGAGCCATCCACAACAGGGACACCAAACCGGTGCCTGTAATCGTTAATTTCCAAAACTTACAACTTTAGGGCGGATCAGAGATATCCATGAAAATGGGTCAACTTTTTACCGGTGGTAACAGTCTCGGCGAACAAACAGGTTTAACGTGTTGAACTCTGAATAAAAAAATAATACAACTTCAACCAAAATCGAACACCACCATGTTTTATTCATAGAACAGTTCAGCAAGATCGTAACTGTAACAACATCATCCAACACCTTCACTGCCAAGCGTGAACCATTGCTCACCAGACAAACACGATGGATAGTTTTATCCTCAATTTTCCTATTCAGCCTGTGGCCGTTTTTAAGCGTCCCGGTACAGGCTGATAACCTGCTCTATGCCCTCGACTTCAGCCGGATCGACCGGATCTATCCTCTTTCCTGGCTAACAGATCTTGGCTTTACAGCAGAGAAAGATATGAATGTCCCGGGAGGCATCAAAGTAACAGCCGGAGATGGAGTGCTGGTGCTGCAGACAGACAATCCAGCCTTCGGCATGTTGATGAATAAACAAGTACACCTTAACAATCCCCAAACCATTGAACTCCAATGGGGCGTAGATACATATCCTGCGGACAGCTCCTGGCGACAGGGAGTGAACCGGGAGGCGATCATGGTGATCCTGTTTTTTGGTGACCAGGTACCCGCAGACCGTTTTTTTCTCCCGGACTTACCCCGTTTCCTCGGCCTGTTTCTCTGCGACGAAGACTACGGCGACAGAACTTTTTACGGAAAAAGTTACACAAAAACGGGACGATATGTTTGCGTAGGCAGTCCTCCCCCCAACCTGACCATTGTGTCGAACTTTGATATAGAGAAAAATTTTCGCCGGATTTTTCACACCGAGCAGGTACCACCGATAACCGGCATCGGTCTGGAGATGGATACCAGTAACCTTACAGACGGCAGAGCCGCCGCCCATATACAAAGCCTCAAAATTTTCAGGAAAGAAGTACAAACGAGCGATAACTGAAAGGAGTAGCGCCATGTTTACAGTCGATGAAATCCTCCAGGCGAGATATCCCGGCCTGGAACAACGAGGCCTCGTCTATGCCTTCAGCCGCACCATGCTCCGCTGGTTGCTGCAGGAAGAGGCCTTTACCGACTTTGCCCGACAGTATCCCCATCTTCATGGCATTGAATTTATTGAACAGGTACTGGAGTATTTTAACTTTTCCTTTGCCGTTTCCAGTCGGGACCGTGACAATATCCCTGCCCAGGGCCGGGTGATCATTATTGCCAATCACCCGATCGGCTCCCTGGATGGACTTTCTCTGCTCAAACTTATACATGAAGTCCGTCCCGATGTCAAGGTGCTCGCCAACGATATGCTGATGCACATTTCCCCAATGCGCCAATATCTGTTGCCGGTCAACAACATGAGTGGACGAACCGGGAAAAAAAACCTGGTCAATATCCTTTCCAGCCTGGAACAGGAACAGGCCGTCATTATCTTCCCCTCCGGTGAGGTTTCCCGCCTGAAACCTGCAGGCGTTCGTGACCGCAAATGGAATACCGGTTTTCTTAAAATCGCCGCCCGGACCAAAACTCCAATCCTGCCGATACACATCAGCGGACGAAATTCTCTCTGGTTCTACGGCCTGTCCATGCTCAGTAAACCGCTTTCCACTGCACTTCTGATCCGGGAAATGTTCGGCCAGCAAAACAAAAAAATCACTTTCCAAATCGGCGAACTGGTCCCCCACTCCTCGTACACCGGCCTTGGGATTCGCAACAAAACCCGGGCCAAACTCTTTAAAAAACATGTCTATCGGGTTGGTAAAGGCCGCAAGGCCCTCTTTCGTACTCAGACCGCCATTGCCCTTCCGGAACGACGCTGCGATCTGAAAAAAGCGCTGGACGCAGCTGAACGGCTCGGCACAACACCTGATAACAAGGTGATTTACATCTATGACTTTCTGGATTCCTCACCGGTCATGAGGGAAATCGGTCGACTTCGGGAGATAGCTTTCCGGGCCGTTGGAGAGGGGGCAGGAAACAGACGAGATCTTGACAGACATGATCCCTTGTACCGTCACCTTATTCTCTGGGATGAAGATGACCTTGAAATCGCCGGCGCCTACCGGCTGGCGGATGCAGGCAAGGTTGTCAGCCGGTCGGGAATAGCCGGTCTGTATACCGGTACCCTGTTTCATTATGACCAGCAGAACGGCTGGTTCCTCAACAATGGCCTGGAGTTGGGTCGGAGTTTTGTCCAACCAAAATACTGGGGACGACGAAGCCTGGACTATCTCTGGTTTGGGATTGGTACCTTTCTCGCCCGTAACCCGGGGTATCGTTATCTCTTTGGTCCGGTGAGTATCAGCAACTCCATGCCCTGTTTGGCCAAGGAACTCCTTATCTTCTTTTACCGTCTCTATTTCAGTGCCCGGGACAATACGATCTTTTCAAAAAACCCTGTCCGCTTTGATCATCCACAAGCTGATCTTGCCGGAGAATTCTGCGGAGATGATTACCGCAAGGACTTCAAACATCTCAAGCAGCTGCTGGCCAACATGGGGGTTGCCGTGCCGCCCCTGTACAAACAATATTCGGAACTCTGCACCCCCGGTGGCGTCCAGTTTCTTGACTTCAATGTCGATCCTGATTTTGGTTCCTGTATAGACGGCCTTGTGGTTGTCGATCTAACCAAACTCAAAGAAACCAAGCGAAAACGGTATATGGGAACAACCGGCAGGGGACGGGGATGACAGAAAGAAGGTAGACGGTACAATAACGAAACAACGCTGAGTTTTACGGGTAATCAGATTTTTTTTTACAAAGAGTGATTTTGAAAAACGGGTATGGTCGTTTGAAATGAATTAAAAACCTGTTCCGGGCTGGTTCCCGGCTCATATTCAAATGAGAGCGCCGACCGAAGCTGTCCGTTTCTGCCTTTAACACTGCAGTTGATGTATGTGGTGTCACCTTTTTTCATCATCCCGTGGTTGCCGTGAATATGGCCGAAAACATGGTACTTGGGTTTGACGGTGTTGACTGCGGTCGTGAGATCCGAACAACCATGACCAACCGGGCCGTCCTGGTCCATGACCCCGGATGGTGGAGAATGGGTGACGAGGATGTCGATGCCGTCCGGGATCATCGACCATTTTTCTCTCAGTGCTTTTCCCCGCGGTAATGCAAACGCATCACAGGCACGGTCATTGAATATCGGCTGCCAGGGAGCCCCATAGATTGTTATTCCACCGATCACAACAAGTTCATCCTGCAGATAAACCGCCTCCGGCAGGAGTGATTTTGCGGTAATCGTATTTTCGGCAAGCTGATGGTCATGATTGCCGCCGATCACGACTTTGTGCCTGTGCGGCTGGGCCTCAAGAAAGCTGTTGAAGACGGCAACATCCTGCTCCCCCCTGCAGTTATTCATATCACCGGCAAAGATCAGAATATCTCCTTCTGGAATGTTGACCTGATTATGCAGGGTATGCGTATCACTGAATACTGTTATTTTCATGATGACCTGTCTCTTTTTTGTCACTGATCACTGGGTGGGAAAATCCGGCATGTAACTCCAAGCAATTCTCTTTGGTGCTATTTCTGCCGAAAAGCGGGTTGGTCCAGGCCAATTTTCCCTGTTCATCTTCAATTTCAATCCGAGCTGTTGACCAATGAGGCGGAACAGTGAAGACGGCCTCTGTAAAAGAACCACTGTCAAGCCCGTTGATGCTGTAGCCTTCTCTGCGTGGACCGATTAAGCGAGCATACATGATCGGCGATGTGGTCACCGTCACCATGTCACCGTTGCATGTAATGGTCTTGAAATCAGGGCCCTGGCTGGAATAAAAGTTGCCTGATCGTATCGCCGTCAGCAGATCCCTTTCCGTACGGTTTTCACAATTCACCATGATCCAGCCGCCGTTCCAGTAGGGTTCCCCCTCGGCAAAATGGGCATCATCGGTGGCAAACCCCAGCAAATCGGGCCGATGTTCAAGCATGCTGTCCCAATGGGCCAGGGAGCTGCCGCTGCCGTTTTCACAGTGGGAGACATGGTTATAGACTTCCAAACCGTGGAATGGATACCTGACCCCGTCATCAAAGCTGTTGCCGGTCCAGTGTGGATGAGCCCATATCAGCAGAGAACCGTTTTTAACCGCCCGGTCCATGGCCTGAATAAAGTCACGACCGGCCACGAACAGTTCCGTAACCGCCCCGATAACCACCACATGATGGTAAACGCCGTTTTCGTCACAGCCGTCAAGCTCCGTTCCATCAAGGATGAGCAGGGGGGCATCATTTTTTTGTACTGCAGGTTCAGGGACCTGCCAGTGATCGGTCAGGGCAATAAAATCAAAATTTGCCGCAGCATATTTTTCAGCCAACGCAGCAACCGTCAGCTGACCGTCCGATTTGGTTGAATGAAGATGCAGATTACCCTTATACCAATTCTTTTCCTGGGAGTAATGAACGTTCATTGCATTTTTGTGGTTATGGTTGTCTGTGTCGTAGAAAGCGAGCCTGTGAGATTTCGAAAAATCCTTACCACCGATGGCGGAGAGCTCGCAACTTGTCACTTTTACGTATTGCCCAATAAGCGTATTTGACTTTTGATGGTTTGTAAAAAGTCTTCGTTTCGGTCATCCCGAGGGGGGAGCGACGCATAAGTGATCACGGGCACTACAGAGTCGGGAAACCTGTGATCACTTACGACGCCGTTCCGGCCCCTATGGTATTAGGCTGAACTATATTCTTCACAAATGAAGATTTTGTAAGAATTCTGTTATTTTTTCATTAACCAGAGATGATGACCTCGTGGAATGTCGTCAGGAAGAAGCACCCTGTTTTCATGTCAACCAATTACATCCAGAAAACCACCGGCAGAGTTGTTTTGGCAAAACCCGAAAAAGACGGGTATCCACTTATTGGACAATGGGCTGTATTCGTCCTAATCAAACAGTTACGCTATCGTAACAATTACATAACACACCCCTGCTATGTTCAATCCTGATTACTTAATGTAATGCTCCACAGAGGGCATATTTTTTCTAAAAAGCAGGAGGGCTTGGATGTATCCGGAAAAAACAAATATTCAGGGCAGACGCAACATATTCTGCCGCTCGCTACTCATCAAAACAACCATGACCTTCATAACGGCTGGGCTGTCGCTGCCGGTGATAGCCGGAGCTGCACCCTGCCCGTCGATTTCAGCTACCGACCTGCAGGGTATCAAAGGGAATTTCCCTCTGCAGTTTGAACTCAGTGAGTTCCAGGATAAGGGCAAGTGCACACTGACCTTTCAGGAAAATCCTGCTATCGCCGCAATGAACAAACGCATTACCGGCAACCCGCAACCCTTGCCGAAGGTGGAAAACAGGCTGCCGGCCGAGCCTCTTGTCATTGCCCCGTACAATGAGATAGGTATCTATGGCGGCACACTCGAGGGTCTGTCCAAGGGAACAGAGTCAGGCACTTCCGACTTGCTTTCCGTCCGGCACGTCAACCTGTTTCGCTACCATGACGATCTCAAGACCGTGGTGCCGAATGTGGCCAGGTCATGGAAATGGAACAACGATTTTACCGAGCTCACCGTTGTCCTCCGCGAGGGCCACAAGTGGTCCGACGGCGCCCCCTTTACGGCAGAAGACATCGTCTTCTGGTATGAGGACCTGATTCTCAACAAGGATATTTACGAGAAGACCCCGAATCGCTGGCTTTTTGCCGGCAAACCGATGCAGGTTGCCGCCGTAACCCCGACCATGGTCAAGTTCACTTTTCCGGTGCCCACTCCAGGGATTGTCAACCGGTTCGCGGTTGATTACGGTCAACCCTTTCAGCCCAAACATTTTCTCAAGCAGTTCATGCCCAAATACAATCCCAAAGCGGAAGAACTGGCCAAGTCCGAAGGACTGAAAAATGCTGCCGCACTATTGAAAAAATATTATGGCAGTTCCGACTGGAAGGATGTAGCCACCCCATTGCTCAGCGGTTTTGACAGGCAGGTCACCCCGACTTTGGAATCGTACCTTGTGGTTGAAGACACCCCGACCGGTCGTCACCTGGTCGCCAATCCCTATTTCCACATGGTGGATACCGCCGGCAATCAATTGCCCTATATCAATGAAATCAATGAGACCTATGTCAAGAACAAGGAAGTACAAAATCTGAAAATCACCGGCGGTGAGGTTACCTTCAAGCAACAGGCTATCTTCATCGAAGATTATCCGCTTTTCAAAGAAAATGAATCCACTGGAAACTATCAGGTCGACTTGGCCCCGGCCCTTGGCGAGAATGTCTTTTATGCCTTCAACACCACCAGCAAGGACGAGGTTCTACGTAAAATTTTTAATGACCTGCGCTTCCGCCAAGTCATGTCGCTGGCCATGAACCGCGATGAAATGAATGAGCTGGTCTATCTTGGTCAGGGCAAACCGATGCAGGTGACACCGGCTGAACCGTCAACGGTTTCCTTTGTCACCAAGAAAAACAAGAACTATATGACCGAATACAACCCGACCAGGTCCAGGGAACTCCTTGCCGATATGGGATTGAAAGATACGGGTAAGGACGGCATCCTGGAACGTCCTGACGGCAAGCCCTTGATTGTTCGCCTGGTTTACGCCAACCAGGGTGCCCCGGTCAGGCTGCATGAACTGGTTCGTGACTACTGGGGAAAGGTCGGGATTCGGGTTGACCTGAAAGAGGTCTCTTCCGACGAGTACCGGGCCGAGGCCAATAACAATCAGCTGGATCTCTGTACCTGGAAGGGTGACGGGGTCAGTGGGCCGACTATTTCTCAGGATTTTACCGTCATGGTGCCTCCCTTTGGCGACTACTTCAACCCGGGAACCGGTTTCGGCTGGGCGGCCTGGCATACCTCCGGAGGCAAGGAAGGAATTGAGCCGCCAAGTGATGTGAAAAAACTCTACACGCTGGCGGAAAAATTCATCCAGGTGCCGCTCGGCTCTGCACAATCCAACAAAATCGGTAAAGAGATCGTTGACATTCATCTAGCCAACCTGTGGAAAATCGGTACAGTGGGTGAGGTTACCAACCCGATCATCCACAGTAATGCGCTTGCCAACTTCAAGAAGTTCGCCGCCAAGACCTACGACTTCTACTGGACCTATCCCTATCGTCCAAGCCAGTGGTACCTCATGAAAAAATAAATACTTGTGGTATCAGCGAGGTCGGGAGTCGACGTGTTGCCGATTCCCGATTTTCGTCTGCTGAGTGTTAAGACTTCCAACTGCTTCTTCAACAACCTCTCAACTCAGGTAGCCAGACAGATGCTCCGCTTCTTGGTTCAACGTTTTTTCGGCATGTTCATTACCATGCTCTTTGTCTCCATCATAATCTTTGTGATTATGGAATTACCGCCGGGAGACTATGCCGATCGTTATGCATTTATGAAATTTTCCGGTACCGGCGTCAATATTACCCAAGGGGATATCCAAAATATCCGTCATGAATTAGGCCTTGATCGACCGGCATACGAACGCTACTTTGCATGGATCAAAGGCATTGTCACCCGTTTTGATTTCGGCCAGTCGTTTGCCTTTGAGACATCGGTCAACCATGTCATCGGCCAGCGACTGTGGATGACCCTTGCCATCCTCTACTCCACCCTGATCCTGACCTATATCCTTGCCATTCCCATTGCCATTTATGCGGCCATTCACCGTAACGGCACCGCTGACTACGGCCTTACCTTTTTCAGCTACCTGGGCCTTGCCCTGCCGAATTTTCTTCTGGCCCTGATCCTCCTCTATATTTCGGTTACCGTCTTTGATACCAGTATCGGCGGTCTCTTTTCTCCACAGTTTAAAAAGGCATCCTGGAGTGTAGCCAAGATGACGGATATGCTCCAGCATCTGATCATTCCGGCAATTGTTCTCTCCTGGTCGGCCACGGCTCTACAGCTACAGACGGTGAGGGCCACCATGCTGGATGAACTCAACAAACTATCCGTCACCGCTGCCCGGGCACGCGGTATTCCCGAGTGGAAGCTTTTGCTCAAATATCCGGTCCGGCTTGCCATTAATCCGGTGGTTTCCACTATGGGTTTTGATGCCAACCGCATTTTTTCCGAACTGCCTATTGTCGCCCTGGTTCTGGGGCTGCCTGAACTGGGACAGTTACTCATTCAGTCATTTCTGGATCTGGACATGTATGTTGTCGGTGCGATCCTGCTCATGCTCACCTTTTTTATTGTGATTATGAACTTCATCTCCGATCTGGCCCTTGCCGCCCTTGACCCCAGGATTGCGTTGGAGGGCGGATGATGCAGAACGGTTCACCGGAAAAGAAACGGTCGAAAAGGAAAGATTCAGGGGATGAAAAAATCAAATATTATACCGCTTCCCAGTGGCAACTCGTCTGGTGGCGTTTCAGGCGGCATAAAATGGCACTTGTCGGTGGCGTGGTTCTTCTCAGCATGGCCCTGCTCGGTCTCTTTTCCGACTTCATTGCCCCCTATAACATAACTTCCCGGGACAACAGTTACGTCATGGGCGCGCCGCAGATCCCACAGTTATGGGATCACAATGGTTTCTCCCTGCGACCCTTTATCCATGGAGTTGTCACCAAACGTAATCCGGTCACCCTGCGAAAAGTTGCCGAGGTTGACCCGGAAACAAGGCGTTACGTCCACTTCTTTGTCCGTGGTGAAAAGTACAAAATGCTTGGCCTTATCAACAGCACACGCCATTTATTTGGCCTGGACGAGGGCAAGGTTCATCTCTTTGGTACCGATGAATTAGGGCGGGATCTTTTCTCCCGTACACTCTTTGCCACCGGCACCTCGCTTTCCATCGGCATTCTCGGGGTTTTGATTGCATTTGTCCTGGCCCTGATCATTGGCGGTATAGCCGGATATTTCGGCGGGATCATCGACTACATTATTCAGCGAATAACGGAAATTGTCAGGGTGATTCCGGTTATTCCGCTGTACATGGGCCTGTCGGCCGCCTCGCCAAGGGAGTGGTCCAATGTTCAGGTCTATTTCGCCATGACCCTTATCTTAGGCTGTATCGGCTGGCCAACCCTGGCCCGGCGGGTTCGCAGCCATCTGCTCAGCCAGCGCAGCGAGGATTACGTGGTGGCCGCTGAACTCTCCGGGGCTTCGGTTTCCCGAATCATTGCCAAACATCTGCTGCCGAGCTTTACCAGCTATATCATAGTCGACTTGGTCATCAGTTTTCCCTACATGATTCTCAGCGAAACCGCCTTGAGTTTTATTGGTCTCGGCCTGCGGCCGCCAAGTGTCTCCTGGGGGATCATGCTTCAGGATGCCCAGAACATCAGAGCCATTGAACAGGCACCGTGGTTTTTTCTGCCGGCTTTTTTTGTGGTTACGGCGGTTCTGGCCTTTACTCTTCTTGGTGACGGCCTGCGCGATGCGGCTGATCCTTATGCAGTTTCAGGAGCATAGCATAGAGCATGCATAATCCTACAAGCCGGCTGGCAGACGACCCCCTGCTCGACGTCAAGGATCTGCGGGTTTCCTTTCGGACCGACGAGGGGCTTATTACCCCGGTTGACGGAGTTACTTTTCAAGTCCGTAAACAACAAACTCTCGGCATTGTCGGCGAGTCCGGATCAGGCAAGTCGGTATCGACCAGAGCGCTGGTCAAGCTGCTGCCTAAAAACGGATTCATTGATCCAGGCTCCAGAATGAATTTCTACAACAACGGCCGTGTTCCACTGGATATCACCCCGTTGACCCCGCATTCCAGAGCCATGGGAAAACTGCGCGGAGGTGAAGTCGCCATGATCTTTCAGGAACCCATGGCCTCCTTTTCCCCGGTCTATACTATCGGCAATCAGATCGTTGAAGCGGTGCGGCAGCATCGGATCACTGCCAAAGGACCGCTGGCACCAACTGCACGGATCGGTGAACAGATAGGTGAAGGCATCAGGGCGGCCCGAAAAGTTGGCAAAAAGGAGGCCCGTGCAATAGCCATTGAAATGCTTGACCGGGTCGGCATTGCCAATGCAGCAATGCGGGTGGACCAGTACCCGCATGAGCTTTCCGGCGGTATGCGCCAACGGGCCATGATTGCAGTTGCCCTGTCCACCCGTCCGAAGTTGCTGATCGCCGATGAACCCACCACTGCTCTTGACGTTACTATCCAGGCCCAGATCCTCGATCTGATGAAAGAGCTGCAGGCGGAGCTGAACATGGCCATTATCTTCATCAGTCACGATATGGGAGTTATTGCCCGGATCGCCGATGAAGTGGCAGTGATGTACCTGGGGATCATTGTGGAACGTGGGCCTACGGCCATGCTTATCAAAGATCCCAAGCATCCATACACCAGAGGTCTGCTTGATGCCATTCCCAGGCTGGATCGTCTTGACACCCCCCTCAAGCCGGTGGGCGGAGATATACCGGGCCCGCAGGAACGACCAGCCGGCTGTCCATTTCATCCACGATGCAGCCGGTTCATACCACAAATCTGCGATCAGAAAATGCCGCCATCGGTGCAGGTCGGCAAGAATCGTTTTACCCGTTGTTTTCTTTATACTTAACCATGAAACAAAATCCACTCATTCGGGTTGAAAATCTGAAAGTCCACTTTCCTCTCTACTCCAAAGGACTGTTTCGCAAGGTTGTCGGCCATGTCAGGGCCGTTGACGGGGTAACTTTTGATCTGCACAAAGGGGAAACCCTGGGCCTTGTCGGCGAGTCGGGATCGGGAAAGACGACCATCGGCATGGCGTTGCTGCGTACCCTGAAGGAGACCGCAGGCAACATCTCCTTTTCAAATTCCAGGGGTGTTGTTGACCTGACAACGCTTACGGGAAAAAGATTAAAAAAATTCCGGCGTCACATGCAGCTGATCTTCCAGGATCCTTACGCTTCGCTTAATCCGCGCATGACGGTGCGGGATATTATTGCCGAACCTCTGGAATGTCAGACCCGTTTGAACAAAGCGGAAATTAATGAGCAACTACTGGAATTTGCAGCCAGGTGCAAACTCAATCTTGAGCATCTGCGCCGTTTTCCACACGCCTTTTCCGGCGGTCAGCGTCAGCGTATCTGTATTGCCAGGGCACTTATTACCCGACCTGAATTCGTGGTCTATGACGAATCGGTCTCAGCCCTGGATGTTTCCATTCAAGCTGAAATCATTAATTTGCTCATTAAACTGCAAAAGGAATTGGGCCTGACCTACCTGTTTATTGCCCACGACCTGTCGGTTGTGGCCCATATCTCCACCAGAGTCGCGGTCCTGTATCTCGGTCGTTTTGTCGAACTGGCCCCCACCAGTGATATCTTTTTCAAGCCGATGCACCCCTATACAAGAGCCTTGATGTCGGCAGTACCTACCGTGGATGGAACGTATACCTTTGAGCCGATAAAACTGACAGGGGAAATTCCCAATCCCGCTGATCCGCCGGCGGGATGCCGGTTCCATACCCGTTGCCCGTACAGCGAAGCGTTATGCCGACAGAAAATTCCGATATGGCGTCAAGTGGCAACAGACCATTTTATAGCCTGTCACCGGGCGGAAGAAGTTCTTTTTTGACAGGGAGAACTGGAAACGACTAGAGCTGCCGGTGTCGTATATTTTACGACACCGACAGAGTTGTAAGGTAAATCTTTTACAACAGTTCACTTGCCAGCATGGAGAGTACCGATCGTTCCCCCTTCTGCAGGGTCACGTGGGCATACAGGGGTTGCCCCTGCATCTTCTCGATCAGGTAACTCAGTCCGTTTGACTGGCTGTCAAGGTAAGGATGGTCAATCTGGTGAACATCTCCGGTAAATACAATTTTAGTTCCCTCGCCGGCCCGGGTAATGATAGTTTTCACCTCATGAGGGGTCAGATTCTGAGCCTCATCGACAATCATATACAATTTCACCAGACTACGTCCCCGGATATAGGCCAGAGGTTCGATGACCAGTTTTTCATCGTCAATGAGTCGATTCAGTCGCTGATACATTTCACTTTGTTCGGAAAATTGATTTCGGATCACTGCCAGATTATCATATAATGGTTGCATATATGGTCGTATCTTTGACTGGATATCACCTGGAAGGTAGCCTATATCTTTGTTGGAGAGCGGGATAATGGGACGGGCCAGCAGAATCTGGCAGTACCGCCGCCTCTGTTCAAGGGCTGCGGCAAGGGCCAGCAGAGTTTTACCGGTACCGGCCTTGCCGGAAATAGTCACCAGCGGTGTTTCCATATTACACAGGGCGTGAACGGCAAAACTCTGCTCGGCATTACGAGGGGTGATACCGTAAACACTCTTTTCCGAATGGTGGTGATCACACTTTCCTGGGAACGAAAAGTGGAAAGCACTGATTTTTTTCCGTTGCGCAGGATAAGATACTCGTTGGGCAGCAATCGATTATCCGATTCCAGCCTATCCGGTTTTATCCCCTCCCCAGAGCGGTATAGTTCCTCAACCAGGCCGTGATCGACATTTTCGATGCATCGGCACCCCGTGTACAATCCCCTGACATCCTTTACATGATCGCTGGTATAATCCTCGGCCATCAACCCCACCGCCTTGGCCTTCATCCGAAAATTGACGTCCTTGGTCACGAGGATATAAGAACGTGAGGTGTCGCTGTGGGCGAGCTGATAGCCGATATTAAGAATTTGATGATCCGGTTTGGCGGTTGCAGGAAAATGCTGTCTCAAATCCGGGTGCAGTTCCTGTTCAAGCTTGATGGAAATTCGTCCCCTGCCGGTTCCGATCGATACCCCGCCGTTAAAAAGTTTATTGGCACTCAGGTTATCGAGAGCGCGGACAAATTCCCGGGCATGAAAATTGAGCGTCTGATTTCCTTTTTTAAAGTGATCCAGTTCTTCCAGGACGGTAATCGGCACAACAACATCATGTTCGTCAAAGTGATTGATGCAGGAAGAGTCGTGTAGAATAACATTGGTATCGAGTATAAAGGTTTTGTTTTTGTTCACGGTGACCATAGTTCGTCAATTCCTCAGTACGTTATTTGCTTGAGTCTGTTGAGCGGAGAACCATCCTGCCGTATTACGTTTCCCCGGCAGACAAGAAAAGGAGAAGATGACAATTGATTCGGCATGACCTTGTTCGTGCATAGCCGTCTAAGGGAAAAACTATCATCTGCAATAACCGGTTATTTTTCAATCCCTAACAGAAGCATTCTCTTTTCTTCTTCCCAGACCAGGGCTGAGTGCACGCAACATACCGGTACACCTGACTGATTTCGTCTTTTTTTACACGCGACAGCTTAAGCTCAAATGCAACGCCAAAATGATCGGGGTGCAGGATGCTGTCACTCTCTGTCCTCTCTGTCTGATCAAAAAGAAGGTGGCTGTTGGCAAAATTAAGTTTTGCCACAGGCTGTTTCTTTTCTTCCAACACAAAGATATGATCAATGCGCCGGCAGCTCTGCCTGTCTGTTGCATCACTTCCCTGAACCAATGTCGAGAACAGGCGACCGGCACTACCAGCAAGAAAACCATCTCTTACCTTGTAGAAAGATTGTTTTTTCAACAAAGCCAGCTCTTCACCTGCAGAATTCTCAAAAAAATCTCCGCAAAACAGAATGGCGGCAAACTGTTTGTCCATAATCGGATGAGCGAAGATGGCCTGTAGCTGTTTTCGCCGCAAACGCCCCTTGTTCTGTAGGTGGGAAAAATGAAGATTGATAACCAGGACAGCATTTCCATCTTTCCGGATGACGGCAAACTGTACCACCGGCCCCTTATCTCCGGTCTTTGCAGGCAGGGTAAAACTCCCGCTATGAAGCATCCACACACCAGCCCCGGTTAAAATGGCAAGACCGAAAATTGATTCAATCTCTTTTTCCTGGAAAAACATCCTCTCCTGCCTTGCCGCTGAAAAAGAACAGGTCATGCCAAGTTTCGTTGCCAGAATTCCTGCCGAACTGTACTTCCCGTCCAAGGTACAAAATGCTTCTCGGCAGCAGAGAATATCAATTTTTTCTTTCTTCAGACTACGGACCTGAAAAGCCAACTGCTGTTCATAATCACTTGCACAGTTCCAGGTATTCATCGTGGCCACCTTGATCATCATTTTTCTCCTTCATGACTGAACTTTCCTAGTTTTCCGAAAGACTCTCAGGCTACCGATTTATAAAAGTTTTCAACAGCACCTCAGTTTTTTCATTTGAGCCTGCGAAGTATAGCCCTTATTCGATAAGTTCAGGTAGCGAGAAACGAGACTCCAAAATGGTCGAAGATGGTGTTGCACTCTTACGGCAATTCAATACATCGATCTTGTTACAAACAGGTTAACGCACGGTTAAGAGATTATTAAAATCACTCAATTTGGTTTTTCTCCGGTGGCGCCATGTCATAATGAATCCCATCGAAACCACAACCGATGAGGATTCAGGTGGCAGACGGAGATCGAGCAAGATCCAGGTGCCATTGGCAGACACATATCAGGCCCCATGTCGAGTAGCAGATTATCCCCGGAACTCCGCCCTTTAACGCAGCAATTAAATAAACTGTCCCCGAAACTCCCGGAAATAGGCGAGGGAAAAAATAGGGGACAGACCACGTTTTCCATCTGACTTTTTTTGTTTCCATGCAGTTTTTTTGGAAAAACGTGGTCTGTTCCCTATTTCCTTCTGACATCTGAACCCTGGCACCTGAAATCTTTTTGACCCTACAGCGGCAGAATATGCACCTC
>JAJRQC010000158.1 GCA_024280455.1 Deltaproteobacteria bacterium
AAGTGATGTCGTATCAGGCTATTTTCATCCTTGGTTGTGGCTGTGACGTTAAAAAATCTTGGTCCAGCCATGCTGGTTTATCCGAAAATAACCCACGAAGTGATGTCGTATCAGGCTATTTTCATCCTTGGTTGTGGCTGTGACGTTAAAAAATCTTGGTCCAGCCATGCTGGTTTATCTGAAAATAGCCCATGAAGATGGAACTTTTAGGCTATTTTCATCCTTGGTTGTGGCTGTGACGTTAAAAATCTTGGTCCAGCCATGCTGGTTTATCCGAAAATAGCCCACGAAGTGCGCTGATTCGGGCTGTTTTCATCCTTGGTTGTGGCTGTGACGTTAAAAATCTTGGTCCAGCCATGCTGGTTTATCCGAAAATAGCCCGCGAAGCTGTGTCACCTCAGGCTGTTTTCATGGCTGGCTGTGGCTGTGACCTGAAAACCGGGTCCGGTCATGCCGGCTTTTGGCTGCATTCATGAACCGGTTGGTGAATAATCAACCGGTTCATTCGTTTCCACCGTTTTTCATCGTCGGTGTCGTAGATAGCGAGTATGCGAGACTTCGAAAAGCCTCGCCACCGACGGCGGAAAGGCTATAACTCCTTGTATTTTCGTACAGTGCAAATGGCTTTTTTGCTTTTTCACGAGTCCATCTTCATTGACCAGCCCGATTTTTCTTTTTCCTCTTTTTCCTTTTACCCGGCGGACACTGCATGTCGGATTTCCTCTCCAGCCTTGATCTTTTCCTTCAGCACCTCATCGTCGAGAGAAGACTGGCCGACAACACCATAGAATCCTACCATTCCGACCTGTCATTCTTTTCCAACTTCCTGCAGAAGACGGGTCCAAAAAATATTTCCGCCATTGAGCCCGCACATGTACAGGCGTTTCTCGCCGACTGTCACCATCGGGGTATCAGTGCACGCAGTAACAGTCGGCGTGTGGCCGCTCTGCGGGCCTTCTTTTCCTTTGCCGGCAGCCGTAATCTTGTTCAGGGCAATCCGCTTGCCCATATAAACGCACCAAAAATCGGCCGAACCCTGCCCAGGGCTCTGAGCATAAAAGAGGTGGACGCCCTGCTGGCCCTGCCCTCCGGAAAAACCGGGCCGCTGGTTTTACGGAACCATGCCATGCTGCACCTCCTCTACGCCACCGGCATACGGGTTTCGGAACTGGTCATGCTTCCGGTCACCGGCTGTAATCTAACCAGCTGCCATGTCAGGATTCTCGGAAAAGGCGGCAAGGAACGGATGGTTCCCTTCAATGAAACGACACGGGAAACAATTGAAGACTACCTGCAGCGGGCAAAACCGCTTATCCTCAGGGGACGGCCATGCCCTTTTCTCTTTGTCAGCAACCGAGGCAAGGAGCTGAGTCGCAGTCGGTTCTGGCAGATTATCAGGGAACGGGCGACAGCTGCCGGAATCAACAAAAAAGTCAGCCCGCACATGATGCGTCACTCCTTTGCCACCCATCTACTCGCCGGCGGAGCGGACCTGCGCTCAGTCCAGATGATGCTTGGCCACTCAGACATCTCCACCACCCAGATCTATACCCATGTCGATGCGACCCGGCTCAAATCCATCCATCAGAGGTTTCACCCCAGAGGATAACCCTGAGGGTCCGTTCAAAAATAACTTCACATTCTGAGGCGCACTCTGAACATTTAGAAAAGCGATCTTCAATTATGCACGTCCTCGACGTAGCCCTGCTACACCTGTGGTTGCATGCAATCAGATCACTTCTCTAAATGTCCACATTACACCTCATTTCTACAAAGTTATTTCCGAGCGAACCCTTAGGTCACAATCCGTCACTGCATATACCTGTCAATGACCCGCTGCACCAGACCACGCTGCTGCACCTTGACATTTGCCAGCCGCAGACGCTCGACAAGTTCAGGATTCACCTGCCGGTTGGCGGCAAGATAATATCCTTTTTCGCTCATGAGCAGAACAGGGACGACATCGGCCAAGGAGCGCCCCGTGTTCTGCATGGCTCTTGCCAGGGTATACTCATTGCCGGTGATCAGATCCGCCCGCCCCTTGAGAAAAACCTGCATCTGGTTCTTCTTGGTCCGAGTGACGATCAGTTCTTTATCCGTCCTCAACCCCTGACTTGCCAACGTCCTGGTCAGGGCATAGCCCAGGATGACAACGGTGGTATACTTTTTCAAATCTGCTGTTTCGGTAACCTCAATATCTTCTCGCGACCTGAGTCGGTACAGATAGGTCCGTTTGGGTAAAATCGGCCCTATCCACTGAAAAAGTTCTTCCCGCTCCGGGGTTCGGTTGATGGTATAGATGAAGGCATCTTTATTCTGCAGAGCATTCTGATAGGTCCGCTTCCAGGGATAGGAACGAATATCCGCCCTCAGGCCGGCTTCCTGGAAAATTGCCTGGACGATTTCCGTTGCAATCCCTGATAGTTTCCCGTTTTCCGTATAGTGTACAGGGGCGAGTTCTTCAGTGAATACGACATAGCTGTCCGACTGCCCATGTGCGAGCCCAGTCAAAAGAAAGAACAAGAGAACAAGAAGAGAAAGAAAACACGACATGGAGACTCCGCCACCAGGGGAACGACAGATTTCTAATTACCAATATCTATTCTAGCACAGGCCTTGACGGACTACAAGGAGTTGGGAATTGAGGAGAGATCAATAAAAGGACAAGGACCGGACTGCGTGGCCAAAATAATCTCAGGTCGAGCGGAATAATCGTTAAACTTTTTCCTGACTTCCTCTGCCACAAGGTCGGGGTGATTATTGGTTTCACTTAAATGAGCAAGAATAAGGGTCTGTAATGCCCCGCCATCAAGCTGCCGGGCAAAGGACGCCGCATCTGCATTGGCAAGGTGCCCCCTGCTTGACCCAACCCGCTGCTTGAGCGATAGCGGATAAGGACCATCTTTCAGCATCCGTGGATCATGATTGGCCTCGAGAATCAGGCCGTGGCAGCGCCCCAGAAGATGGGCCATGAGTTTGGTTACCCGGCCGGTATCGGTACAGTAGCCGATACTCCGGCTGCCAGAATCGACAACAAATCCGACCGGATCGGCGGTGTCATGGGAGATGGCAAAGGGATGGACTTCAACCCCCACCAGGTTAAAGCGTTGCCCGGTTGAAAATTCCCGGAGGGTAAACAGTTTCCCTACCCTTCTTTCTGCGGCCAGATGGGTTCCCTGATTGGCATACACCGGCAACTCGAAACGACGGGACAACACGCCGACCCCGGCAATGTGGTCATTATGCTCATGGGTGACCAGGATTGCCGTGAGCTGTTCCGGGCTGCGTCCGATCAGGGCCAGGCGCCGGGCAATTTCCTTACCGGAAAAACCTGCATCTATGAGCAGCCGGGTTGCTCCAGCCTCAATATAGGTGCAGTTGCCGCGGCTGCCGCTGCCAAGCACGCAAAATCGCATCAGATTCCTGTATGACCAAAACCGCCTGCACCCCGGTCCGTCCTATCCAATCGTGCAACCGGGTGCAGCACCGCCTGACAAACCGGGGCCAGGATGAGCTGCGCTATGCGGTCACCCCGATTAATTGTAAAAGATTGCCCCCCCAGGTTGATCAAGCCGACCTTGACCTCGCCCCGGTAATCGGCATCAATGGTTCCCGGCGCATTGACCACCGTTACTCCGTGTTTGACTGCCAGCCCGGAACGGGGCCGAACCTGGAGCTCATAGCCCTCTGGAAGCGCCACCCCGAAACCTGAGGGTACAAGCACAATTCCACCCGGCACGATCTCCAGCGGCTCATCCACGGCAGCGGCTATATCCATGCCCGCCGATTGAGCAGTTTCATAGGCAGGCAGAGTCAGATCCCGACATTTTTCCGGCTCAAGCCAGCAGAACTGGACGTCAATTTTCTGCATAACACACCATTTTTTTCATTTTTTTACTTTTTTTTAATTCCCTCAAGGGCCCTCAAAATAAATTCGGCTCACACTAATCAAGGAAAAAAATCAATGTTCAGCCGGGCCTGTCAGCAGTTCATAAAAAAGCCGGCTTCCTTGATCCAGGAAACCGGCTTTTTTCATTCATGCAGATGGAGAGAGAACTAAAAAAATTATTCTTCGCCCCCTGCAAGTGCTGCTTTACGACTCAACCGAATCCGGCCGCGGCCGTCGATATCAAGAACCTTGACTTTGACAATATCCCCCTCTTTGAGCACATCGGTGACTTTATTGACCCGCTCGTTCTTCAATTCGGAGATATGAACCATACCATCGGTCCCGGGCAGGATCTGAACAAAGGCACCGAAATCCTTAACCGTTTTGACTTCACCCTCATAGATCTTGCCAATCTCAGGCATAGCGGTCAGCCCTTCAATGTGCTTAACCAGGGCCGCACCCTTTTCAGCACTTGTGCTGAAAATCTTGATGGTGCCGTCATCTTCCACATCGATCTTGGCTTCAAATTCAGCCGTCATCTCCCGGATTATTTTGCCGCCGGGGCCGATGATATCACGAATCTTATCCTGATGGATTTTCAGAGTGATGTACTTGGGCGCATGCTCGGAGACTTCCGTACGCGGTCCACCGATGGCCTCTTCCATTATCCCGAGGATATGGAGGCGAGCATCCTTGGCCTGGGCCAGGGCTCGCGACATGATATCGCGGTCAACCCCGTCGATCTTGATATCCATCTGCAGAGCAGTAATCCCCTCACGGGTTCCCACAACCTTAAAATCCATATCACCCAGATGATCCTCGTCACCAAGGATATCGGTCAGAACTACGACCTTATCGCCTTCCTTGATCAGACCCATGGCAACCCCGGAGACCGGACTCTTAATCGGAACTCCGGCATCCATCAGCGCCAGACTGCCGCCGCAGACGGTGGCCATGGAAGAGGAACCATTGGACTCCAGAACCTCTGAAACCACCCGCATGGTATACGGGAAGGCCTCGGCATCGGGAAGAACGGCCTCAATGCCGCGGCGGGCCAGGGTGCCATGACCGATATCTCGACGGCTGGGACCACGCAGGAAGCGAACCTCACCAACACAGAACGGCGGGAAGTTATAATGGAGCATAAAATGTCGGTAAACATCACCACCAAGCCCCTCAAGATGCTGCTCGTCACGCTCACTGCCGAGTGTGCTGATTACCATGGCCTGGGTCTCGCCACGGGTAAACAGGGCGGAACCATGGGCACGGGGAAGGACCCCGACCTCGCAGGAGATGGGACGGACATCTTCAAAGGAACGACCGTCAAGGCGCTCGCCCTTGTTGACGATCCGCTCACGCATGATTCGCTTTTTAAAGGCGGACAGCAGATCAAAGACCTCGGACTCACTTTCATAGTGTTCCTCGTCGATCTTGGCCAGAACCTCTTCTTTCAAGAGATCATAACGATCGCCCCGCTCCATTTTATCAGGCGTTGTCACCACTTCTTCCATACCGCCGGCAGCAGCTTCTTCGACCTTGGCCTGTAACTCTTCATTGACTTGCGGAGGCGTGACCGTACGTTTGGGCTTGCCAAGCTCCTCCCGCAGTTCGTTCTGCAGGGTAATAATCGGCTGAATGCCCTCATGGGCAAAAAAGATGGCCTCAAGAATGACATCCTCGGCTAGTTCGCCGGTCCGTCCTTCCACCATAACCACTGCCTTTTCGGTTCCGGCAACCACCAGATTCATAGCTGACTTTTCCAGCTGGCTTTTGGTCGGGTTGAGCACATACTCTCCGTCGATATACCCTACTCTGGCAGCGGCAACAGGTCCCTGCCAGGGAATATCGGAAATGGCGAGTGCAGTGGATGCACCGTTCATGGCCAGGATATCCGGATCGATTTCCTGATCGGCTGAAAAGACGGTGATAATAACCTGGGTTTCACTCATATATCCCTTGGGAAAAAGCGGCCTGAGCGGCCGGTCGATTAGACGACAGGTCAATACCTCTTTTTCACTGGGCCGACCAATTTCACGGCGAAAATAGCTGCCCGGAATACGACCGGCAGCATACATCCGTTCCTGGTATTCAATGGTCAGCGGCAGAAACCCCATGTTTTTACTCTTTTTCTCGGCAACGGCGGTGACAAGCACCATGGTGTCACCGCAGGTAACAACAACTGAGCCACTGGTCTGCTTGGCCATTTTACCCGTCTCGAAGGCCATGGTGCGGCCGCCGATATCGGTCTCAACTTTCTTATACATACATACTCCTGTTCCGGCCTCTGCCGGACGATGAAGGATGAAAAATAAAAATCACCCACAATGATTCAAAGAAAATGCGGAATATATTCATCCTTTATTTACGAATACCGAGCTCTTGAATCAAACTACGATACTGAGTGATATCTTTTTTCTGCAGATATTTGAGCAGACTGCGACGCTGACCAACCAGTTTCAACAGCCCGCGCCTGGAGTGATGATCCTTGGAATGCTGTTGAAAATGATCGGTCAGATACTGAATCCGATCAGTCAACAGGGCAACCTGCACCGCACAGGAACCAGTATCCGTATCATGGGTCTTGAACTTCTCAATAATCTCTTTTGTTTTTTCCGTTGTCTGTGCCACAATGCACCTCCGTTATTTTGTCCTTCTGCTAGCAGGGAAGCCTAACCCACATTTTCTTTTGAACATGTGGGTTAAAAAAGCCCTCAGCCTCCACTGAAGTCTGGATTAATCTGTTCCTTCTATCCGAACCGGAGGGGCGGTTCGAGGAACAGGGTAACTTGGTATCAAGTTTCAGGGTTCAGTTGTCAGATGTCGGTTATCTGTTGCATGTTGTCATCCTTCCTGAAACAATTGCTGCCCTCTTCGTCACACCGAAGGAGGGCCTCGTCAATAGTCATCATTTTTTCAAGCAGCTGCTCCAGCCCGTCATCGCAGTCTAAGGCGTCGCCGGCCAGGCTCTGCTCTGCCGAAAAGTTGCCGCTGCCGGTTCGTCGCAGCCCGAGTAAATACGCACCGCAGCCAAGCTTCTTTCCGATATCCGCCGCCAGCACCCGAATATAGGTCCCCCGGCTGCAGGCGATCTCACAATCTATCCGGTGCGTCAGCCGATCATACCCTATACAGGCTATGGAGTAAATTTCAATAGGCTTAGGCTCCTTTTGTATCATCACCCCCTTCCTGGCATAATAATACAATGGCTTTCCCTTGTACTTAGCTGCCGAATAGGGCGGCGGGGCCTGCATCTGCGGACCGGTAAATCTCTGCAGACAGGACTCGATATCAGCCCGGCTCAATACGGGAACCGAACATTTCGCAGTCACTTCTCCCTCGGGATCCTGGGTCTGGGTTTCAACCCCGAGCTGGATACAGGCACGATAGGTTTTGCAGCCGTTCATAAACCGGTCAATATGTTTTGTCGCCCCCCTGCCGGCACAGACAATCAACAGGCCACTGGCAAAGGGATCAAGGGTTCCGGCGTGACCGACCTTTTTCACGCTCAACAACCGGCGAATCTTTCGGACAATACCAAAAGAGGAAATACCCGGAGGCTTATCAACCAGTACGACACCGGCGGTAAATGGCTGTCCATCTACCTGAACAGGTTCCCATTTTGCCATATCTTTAACAGTCGAGCTGCTCAATGAGGACCGGCAGCAGCTGTGCGCGGACCTGATCGAGAGTCAGCCCATTGCTGCGAAAACCACTGGCCTGCACATGACCGCCGCCGCCGAATCGGACCGCGACCTTCGAGACATCACAGCAGCCCTTGGATCGCAGACTGACGGAAACGCAATCCAGCCCTTCTTTTAAAAACACAGCCACCCGAACGCTTTTAACCGCCCGCGGCAGGTTAATGAAATTTTCCGTATCGTCAAGCGTGGTGCCGGTCTCTTCCAGCATTTTGCCGGTGACGGAAATAACGGCAATCTGCTCATCGGCAAACATCGCAAGCGTCGTCAACACCTGTTGCATGAGCCGTAAACGGCCAAGCGGATAACAGTCATACAACTTCTCGTTAATTAATCCCGGCCGGGCACCACGTTCAACCAGGCCTGCCGCTACCCGGTGGGTATGACCGGAGGTTGAGGCATATCGAAAAGAGCCCGTATCGGTGACGATGGCCGTATACAGACAGGTCGCCGCAGATGCGGACAATTCCTGCCCCAGGGCCCGGGCCAGATCGCAGACCATCTCTCCGGCTGAAGAACGATGAGCTTCAACCCAGCTCAGGTCACCAAACCCGTTGTTGCCCTTGTGATGATCAATGACAACAAAAGGATGAATCTTTCGCAACAGCGGACCGCTCTTTCCCAGCCGTTGCATATCGCCGCAGTCCAAGGCAATGGCCAGAATGCCGTCTCCGGCGTCCTGAACAAAGTGATCCAGCGCCTCAACCGTTGTCTCGGCCTGCTCAAGCCCCGGCAAAAATCCGTACAGATGCGGCACCTCTTCTTCCAGGTAGCAGAAAGTCTTCTTTCCCATCCCCTGCAGAATATCGGCCAGGCCAAAGAGCGATCCCAGGGCATCGCCGTCCGGCTTGATGTGGGTAATGAGGACCACCTGCTCCGCCCGCTCTATCAGAGGAACCAGTTCCTCAATCCCCGCCATCATCCTTGCGACGTTCTCGGTCAATCTCAAGAAAAAGTTCATCAATGCGATTTACTTCCTCATTGACACGGTCATAATAAAAAACCAGGTCAGGCGTATAGCGCAGATTCATGGCCTTGGCCAGACGACTGCGAAAAAAACCGCGCGCCTTTTTCAACCCCTGAAGCGCCTTCTTCGAATCACCGCCGACCGGAAGAACAAAATAGACCTTTGCCTGTTTCAGGTCCGGTGCAATAACCACGTGGGAAAAGCTGACATCAACAAGACGCGGGTCAGCCACCTCACGAAGCAGGAGAACCGACAGTTCATTCTTTATGGCCTCAGCCACTCGTTTGGGCCGGGAAGACTGCGGTTTTCCCAGTCCCGGCAAGGTAAAATCAAATTCCATGATAACGGCGGATCCTTATTTCAACACTCATAACGAATATATCTAAGCAGAAACCTGCAATGGTTGCATTCACAGCAGGTTCCCGGCTATTCAGTAAACGAAGACCTGAGTATTGAAAAAGACATTTTCAAGCGATCATCGCTCAATACTCGCACCCCGGGGGTCGATGACGGTTTCCTGTTTACAGAGTTGCAGCGACCTCGTCCATGACAAAGGCCTCCAGAGTGTCGCCGACCTTGATGTCGTTAAAATTCTCCACCCCGATACCACATTCATAGCCGGTGAGAACCTCTTTGGCATCATCCTTGAACCGCCTGAGCGAACTGATGACACCGGTATAGGCCACCACACCGTCCCGCAGAACTCGAACTTCGGCATTGCGCTCAATCTTACCGTCGACAACCGCGCAGCCGGCAATGGTCCCGATCTTGGGCACATGAAATGTCTCTCGCACCTCAGCCGTACCGATAACCCGCTCCACAAAGTTGGGGGCAAGCATACCGACCATGGCCTTTTCAATGTCTTCCAACGCATGATAGATAACATCATAGGAGCGGATATCCACCCCTTCACGTTCGGCAAGACCCTTGACCTTGACTGAAGGACGGACATTAAAACCAATGATGACCGCATCCGATGCCGCTGCCAGATGGATGTCGTTCTCCGTAATCGAACCGGTTCCCTCATGCAGACATTTAACCCGGATTATATCGGTTGACAACTTCTCCGCCGCCTGACCAAAGGCCTGCAGGGTTCCCTGAACATCGGCCCGCAGAATCACGCGGAGCTCCTGAATTTCCTGCTCGGCCATCTTCTCAAACAGATTATCCAGAGAAACCTTCGATACTGAGGCCAGTTCACTCTCACGGGCCTTCAACTGCCGTGAACCAGAGACAGCCTTGGCCATTTTCTCATCGGTAACCACCACAAATTCATCACCGGCCTGCGGTACTCCGGAAATACCCTGAACTTCAACCGGAATCGCCGGACCGGCCTCTTTGATCCGTTCACCGCGTTCGTTGGTCAGCATTCGAACCTTGCCGCTGAACCTGCCGGCCACGAAAATATCTCCCGGCCGCAGAGTCCCTTCCTGAACCAGGACTGTGGCCACCGGGCCGCGGCCCTTGTGAAGCTGTGCTTCAATGACCGTCCCCTTGGCCTTACGAGTCGGATCGGCTTTGAGCTCAAGAACCTCCGCCTGCAGCTGAATATTTTCCAGCAACGCATCAATACCGATACCTTTTTTTGCAGAGGTTTCACAAAAGATGGTATCTCCACCCCAGTCTTCCGGCAGCAGTCCGAACTCTCCCAATTCCCGTTTAACCCGTTCCGGATCGGCATTATCCTTATCGATCTTATTGACCGCAACCACAATCGGCACTCCCGCGGCCTGGGAATGGGCAATGGCCTCCTTAGTCTGGTCCATAACCCCGTCATCGGCGGCAACGACCAGCACCACGATATCAGTCACTTTGGCTCCACGGGAGCGCATCTCGGTAAAGGCCGCATGACCAGGTGTATCGACAAAGGTCAGATCACCGGAAGGCGCCTGAACATGATAGGCTCCTATATGCTGGGTGATACCACCGGCTTCCCCTTCCGCCACATCCGTTTTCCTGATCGCATCGAGGATCGAAGTCTTACCGTGATCGACATGACCCATGACCGTTACCACCGGCGGACGAGGCATGGCCTCTCCGCTCTGTTCTTCTTCCAGTATCTGCAAGGCTTCGATCTCAAGCTCATCAGTCATGGCCTGCTCAACTTCATAGCCGAAATCTGAAGCAACCAGGATAGCGGTTTCCAAATCCAGGGCCTGATTGACAGTGGCCATGACCCCAAGCCCCATGAGCTTGGCAATGACCTCACTGGCCTTGACGCCCATCCGCTTGGCAAGCTCACCAAGGCTGATGGTTTCCACTACCTTGATCCGCTTCTTGATTGCCTTCATCTCGGCAGCCGGGGGCAGGATGGTCGACTCTTTCCTGGAACGATCTTTCTTTCTTCTGCCTCGGCGCGGACGCATGAATTCAACGTCGCCGCCTCTTGAAAAATCTATCCTCCGACGCCCTTTCTTCCCGCCTCTGGCAGCCTTCTTCGAGCGCTCCGAATCATCATTCTGGATAGCAACAACCCGCTTTCCTTTTTTCTTTCCCTTAGCCGGACCGCGGCCGTCAGCCACTCCGGCTGGTGGAGCTGTCTGCCTTGGCGCGCCTGGCTTGGGACGTACAGGCCTTCTTGGCGGCCTGCTTTTCTTTTCCGGTATCTGGATTTTCACCTGACCAACCACTTTAGCCAGGCTTTTCGGGCGTTTCGGCCCTTCCGGTTTCTTCACCTCTTCAACCGTGCCAACAGCGGTTTCCCCTTCCTCTTCCACCGGGGACAACGCCTCAACTTCGGCAACATCTTCCTGTTCGACAGCATCCTGTTCCGTCTCTTCGGCTGACTCAACAGAGACAGGGCTTTCAACCGCTTCTTCCAGCCCGGCGGACTCAACAGCTTCGGCTTCCTGTTCGACCATCTCAGATTCGACGGCTTCCTCAAGTTGCTTAGCTGCGGCTTCTTTCTGAGCCTTGGAACGACGGCGCACAACCGTGGTGGTTTTTTCCCTGGTGGCGGTGGAGCGTTTCTTTATATGGATATGCTCATCCGTTACCTCGACTTTACCCTGCCCCATAACCTTACGGCGAATATCCGCCGCCATATCCTCATCCACTGTTGAACTATGGCCTTTTATCGGATATCCCATCGCTATCAGCTTGTCAGCCAGTTCCTTGCTTTTAAGCCCGGCTTCTTTAGCCAGCTCATAAATACGGACCCTGCTCATTCAACACTCCTGTCCTAAACCGTCAACCCTGCAGGCGAAATGCCCGCTTCAGGATTTTTTTATTTTTTTGCAACCTATTCCAACACATCATTGACCGACAACAATACACTGCCCGGCCGATTCCCTTCTCGCTCTCGACAAGATTTCCCTGCCTGTACACCAAGCGCTGTAACTCCTTTTGCGGACGCTTACACCCACAACCTCTACAGGTCCGCAGGGGTACATATCCCCGTTTCATCAGGACTCTTCAGTTATATTCTCATCAGACCCTGTATTTTCCTGCACATTTTTCGACTCGGCATCTGCAGGGGAGGCATCATCAACAGGCGTCTCTTCATCCTCACCGGCACTGCTGTTTTCTTCGGCTTCGGCAGGCTCGACGGCCTCGGATGAGGCATCTGCAGACGATTCTCCAGCCTCAACTTCTCCGGCCTCAACTTCTCCGGCTTCAAGTTCTTCAACCTCTGCTTCCGACTGATCCAGCTCGACCGGAGGAGCATCTGCGGCAAGGCCCCTGATCACGTCAGCCTGCTCTTCACCGATACGGCCGGCGGCGGCAATTTCGACCGCATCCATACCGGCAAGCACGGCAGCAGAAGATATTCCGGCCGCAAAAAGCCGATCCGCCAGTCCTTCGTCAATGCCTTCAACGGCAACGAGGTTACGGTATCCGTTGTCCTCAAGATTGGCATAACGCTGTTCACTCTTCACATCAATACGCCAGCTCATCAGCCGAGAGGCCAGACGTACATTCTGGCCCTGACGGCCAATGGCAAGAGAGAGCTGGTCATCAGGTACAACCACCAGCAGCAGCTTATTGTCCTCATCAACAATAACCATGGACACTTCAGCCGGGGCCAGGGCATTGTAGACATATTTTGCAGGATCAGGGCTCCAGGGTACGATATCAATTCGCTCCCCCTGCAGCTCCTGAACCACATTCTGGACCCGGGATCCTTTCATGCCGACACAGGCCCCTACCGGATCAACGTCGGACTCAATGGAGGAAACCGCGATTTTTGCCCGAAAACCCGGCTCACGGCTGCAGCCCATGATCTTGACAATCCCTTCGGCAATCTCAGGCACTTCCATCTCAAAGAGCTTAATCAGGAACTCATTACTGGTCCGACTGAGCACCAGCTGCGCATCCCGGCTGTCCTGGCGAACTTCCAGCAGATAGGCACGGATACGATCCCCCTGCTTAAAAGAACGCTTGGGGATCTGTCCGTCCCGAGGCAGGACAGCATCTGTCCGGCCGAGATTAATGATCATGTTGCCACGTTCAAAGCGCTGAACAATGCCGTTAACAATAGAACCTTCACGATCGCGAAACATCTCGTAAATAACTTCACGTTCAGCATCACGCATCCGATGGATAATGACCTGTTTAGCCGACTGTGCGGCTATTCGGCCGAGATCGGCGATATTCTCCAGCTTTTCACCAAGATCGTCTTCAAGTTCAATCTCCGGATCGAGCTTTCTGGCATCCTCGAAATTGATCTCGGTTTCCTCGTCAAAGACCTCTTCCACCACCGTACGGTACTGAAAAACCTCGATCTCGCCAAGTTCTTCATTAAACTGCACTTCTATATCCCGCCGGCTGCCGTATTTTTTCCTGACCGCAGAGCGGACAGCTTCCTCTATGGCATCGATCAACAATGTTTTGTCGATTCCCTTGTCCCGGCAAATCTGATCGAGAATTCTTTTTAAATTATCCGTTCCCACCATGGTTTTACCCCAGCTTTTCCGGTCGGTGTTCTACCGCACATTCCGGATTCGCTTCTTCAGTTAATTCCATTCTGCCCCATCGTACTCCTAATCTTCAAGGCATCCTCAAATCGGCTGCATGAGCCTTTTCGTTCATCTGTACCTGTCTGAAAAAATGACCAGAGGTACACCTATTGTAACTGTTCAGATCGCTCAATATATTTACCCAAAACACCGACCAGTAACTGTTCAGAAGCGCCACATATTCGAAGTCTACGCTCGGAGTCTACGCTTACCTACCTGTTCAATTCGACCTTTGAAGCATACTGATGCTATTCGAGAAGGCCGCAGTGGGCGAAGAGGTAAGCGTAGACTCCGTGGGGTGCTTCTCAATAGTTACCATCTATTCAAGTATCAGCCGGGCCCTGGAAATACCGGCCAAGGGGAAATAATGCAATTGGCCTTCAATACTGAGCACGACATCATCTTCCTCCACGCCCTTCAAGGTGCCGATAAAAACCCGCTGGTCGTCAATTTTCTCCTGCATTTTCACCCTGGCCCTGCGCCCGGAAAAGCGGATATAATCTTCTTTTTTCTTGAGCGGTCGTTCAAGCCCCGGCGAGGACACCTCAAGATGATAGGCCTGTTCAATGGGATCTTCCACTTCCAGGTACCTGCTGACCTCTCGGCTGACCGCAGTGCAGTTCTCCAGGGTCACCCCACCTTGCCGATCAATAAAAAGACGCAGCACCCAGCCGTGGCCTTCCCGGCGGAACTGGATCTCCACCAATTCAATACCCATGTCAGCCAGCAGCGGAGAAATAAATTTCTCCACACGCTCTATGATGTTTACGGCTTGATCACTCACAATAACTCCGGCGCCTTCTCTCTACTCCGCATTCCAACCCGATTACACAACCGTATCCACTCCGAAAATTCCTTGCCGATGCCCTCTGTAAAAAGGCAATAAAAAAAGCGGGCAATGCCCACTTTCTCGTACATCGTTTCCCAAACGATGTATGGCCGATTCAATTGGCCTTTAAAAAAAAAGACGAATTGAAGTGCTGAGGGAAAGCCCATTGGAGCGGGCAACGGGGATCGAACCCGCGACCCCAAGCTTGGGAAGCTTGTGCTCTGCCAACTGAGCTACACCCGCCCATCAACACATAAAAACAGCTAAATATACTTAAGAGAAGTTACTTTGTCAAGAAAACAAGCACACAGCAGTGTACCGAAAAACCAGAGAACAGTAAATTCACCGGTTCTACTTTATGTAGAATTTTATTTCCTTATACAGGCAACAGAATATCCCGATCAAAACGATCGGTTCGGCGGGTAAAAAACAAACGGAATCAGAATTCCATAAAACGTAAAAGATTCGTTTAGTTTTGACCGCTCAAAATCTGCGCTTATCCGACCGCATGACGAGATCAGATAAGCGCAGGTTGCAAGCCGGCACTTCCGGCCGATCTACACAGGCGACTCCGTTCTTCGAGACCAAAACAACCCGAAGCCTTTCTCAAAAAATGACCAGGATACGCTTCCCGGCGCCGGGAAAAACGAGAAAAAATGAAGAAGCCTGAGCGCCCCTGCTCAATCAACAACCTTCAATTATTTTCTTCACCTTCAGCTTATCGCCGGTCTTGAGAGAATTCTTTTTAAGATCCGATCGCTTACATTTCACGGTCACCTTGCCGGTCTCAACTTTCTTGACCTCACATTTGAATGCGTAAGCGGCAAAAGAAAATGCAACCGTCAAAAAAAGCGCCATGGCTATCGTACATACTTTCTTACCCATTGTACCGCTCCTTATTTATCTAGTTTTTCGATTTTGAGCTTGGTCTTTTCCTTGATCCCGTTGCTGACGAGTTGTTTCTCTTTACATTGCATGACGATTTCTTTTTTCGTCACCTCTATCACTTCACATTCAATAGCAAAAACCGATTTGAATGGGGCCGCGAGAAAGGCGAGGGCCAGTATGAAAGCCAGAAATTTCTTGTCCATTGTGGTTCTCCTTTTTGGGCCGAAAACGGGAATAAAAAAAGCGCGTCCCGACCGGAGGAATGAAAGGGGAAAATCAGGCGGAACCTGACATATTATACCATGGGGTATAATCACTGTCATCTCCAATTATACAAAATAGAATGTTGGAATTCAATGGATTTTCAACATAATCTTATAATAGCAAGGGCAGAAACCAGACCGAAAAAAGGATTGGTCCTGCCTGATCTTCCATGCCGGGCTAGCCCTGTTTATCCGAAAATCGCCCACGAAGTGATGCCGTATCAGGCTATTTTCATGCTTCGAAGTCTATGCTATCTGTTGTGGCTGTGACGTTAAAAAACATCTCGGAGTCTGCGCCTCGCTCCGCTTCCTGCTCCAGCCATGCTGGTTTGTCCAGGTTACAGGGCATGGACCCAGTATTTCTGTTTTTTATTGCCCCCAAAAAAATGCACGGTATAATACCCCCATGGAACAGATACTCCCCTTTCTCCTCTTTCTCGGGGCCGGGCTCCTGCTCAAACGTTTGCCGATCTTCCCGGCCGACACCGACCGCAGCCTTAACCTCTATGTAATCTATATCGCCCTGCCGGCCCTGATTCTCCTCCAGGTACCGGCCCTGAAATTTTCCTCGCAGATGCTGGTGACGGTGATTATGCCCTGGGCAACCGTACTCGTTTCCGGCCTCCTTACCCTGCTGCTCTGCAGGCTGATGCGCTGGTCACGGGAAATCACCGGGGCTCTGCTGCTGGTTGTCCCCCTGGGCAACACCTCATTTCTCGGCATTCCCATGGTCGAACAATTTTTCGGCGCCCATGCCGTCAGCTACGCCATTCTCTATGACCAGTTCGGCTCCTTTCTGGCCCTGTCGAGCTACGGCACTCTTATTCTGGCAATCTACGGCAAGGGAGATCAAAACAGCCCTGTTCAGATCCTGATCAAGATCATAACCTTCCCGCCGTTTATCGCTCTGCTGGCGGCCCTCTTTCTGCCCATGGGCTCACTGCTGCAGACCTTGAAACCCATGTTGACCATGGCTGCAGGCTCTCTTGTTCCAGTTGTTCTGGTGGCTATAGGCTTTCAGATGCGGCTGCTGCTGCCCACGAGTGAACTCGGCCCCTTTGCCCTCGGCCTGTTAATTCGCCTGCTGATTACTCCCGGCCTGTTTATCCTCGCCTGCAAGTTCCTTGGCCTCAGCGGTGAGGCGGTTCAGGTTTCTCTGTTTGAAACAGCCATGCCGCCGATGGTGACGGCCGGAGCCCTGGCTTCCATTGCCGGTTTGAAACCGGGCCTGACCTCGGCTATGGTCGGGTTCGGCATTCTTTTTTCTTTTCTCACCCTGCCCCTTATCTTTGGCTGGATACAATAAGTCCGCACTGGAGAAACAATGCCCGCAACAGAACCGCCAACCCTTATCCTGACTGTCCAAGCGGGTACCATTTCCCGCCTTGCCCCCCTGCTGCAGCGCGGATTTCTCGTCCCCTGTCCGGGGCAGGTCACCCTGTACGACTTTCTCCCGGGCCTGCCCGGTTTTGACCGGGAATACATCACCAGCCGGATCGAAACAATTTTTATTAACGGCTGTGCCGCCGATTCACTGGAGACGACAATTTCCTGTCGGCAGCACGGTTGCCCTGTCGGCCGCCATGCCGGGACTGGCCGGGGCCATTTTCCGTAAGGGCGGCCTCCACGCAAGCCTGCGCAGCCAACCCGCCCGGGCCCAAACCAAACTGACAACAACAGATGGTTTTATAACCGTAAAGCTCTTCAACACGATCGCCACCGATACGGTTGAGGATATACTCCCCCGCGGAATCCTCATGAAAGGGCCTGTCCTGGCCCGTTTTTTTCACCGGCAGCAGGAGCGGCTGCGCTCCCTGCTCATCGATATCCAACACGACACAAACTCTCTGAGCCTGAAAAAGGCCCGCCTGCTTGCAGAAACAGACGATGTACTTCATCTTAAAGTACTTGAGAGATGAACAGCCATAAAAGACGGGAATCCATCTAAAAATACCGTTTTCTCCTATACCGTCAACCGGCTATGGAGTATACTGTCGACATGGATGTGATAACTACCCATATAAACGCGGATTTTGACGGCCTTGCCTCCATGATTGCTGCTAAAAAACTCTACCCCGAGGCCGAGCTCGTCTTTGCCGGATCCCAGGAAAAAAATCTCCGTGATTTTCTGGCCCAGGAATTCTCCAACATCTATGAATTCAAGAAAATAAAACATATCGATCTGGCCGCGGTTACCCGCCTGATCGTGGTCGACACCCGCCACCCTGGACGACTCGGGCCCCTGCAGGAATGCCTGCAGAATCCCAATATTGAACTGCACCTCTACGACCATCATCCCGATGCACCCAATGACATGAAGGGAACTTTGGAGGAAATTGAGCCGGTGGGCTCGACCGCCTCCATCTTTACCCGCCTGTTCCGAGAGCGGAATATGGAACTGACCCCGGACGAGGCCACCCTGATGGCACTGGGTATATACGAAGACACCGGTTATTTCCTCCACTCCACGACCACCCCGACGGACCTGAAAGCTGCGGCCTGGCTGCTGGAACAGCAGGCCAATCTTGACGTGGTCACCCAATTCGTCTCCCACGACCTGAATGCGACCCAGATCGGCCTGCTCGGCGAACTCCACAAACAGGCCTCCACCTACACCATCCAGTCCATTGAAGTGGTCATTGCAAAACTGACACTGCCTGAATATGTGGATAGTTTTGCCGTCCTTATCCGGCGGCTCATGGTCATGGAGAACATCAATGTTCTCTTTGGCCTGATCTGCATGGGGGAGCGGACCTACCTGATTGCCCGCAGCCGGATCCCAGAGGTCAACGTCGGCCGCATCGCCCGTGAGTTCGGCGGCGGCGGCCACGCCTCGGCGGCCTCGGCCACGGTTCGCAACATGACCGTATTTGAGGCCGAAGAACGACTGATCCGCCTGCTGCACAGTCATATCCGCCCCAGAGCTATTGCCGGGGAACTCATGTCCGCCCCGGTCCTGGCCATTCCGCCGGAGACCACCATTGACGAGGCCAACAACCTGCTGACCCGGTACAACATCACGGTTCTGCCGGTGGTTCGTCGGATGCTTGGCGAACATGGCCGGCACAGACCGTCGGAACTGCTGGGCATGATTTCCAGACGAGTGGTGGAAAAGGCGAAATTTCACAAGCTCGGCCACCTGCCGGTCTCCGAATACATGACCACCGAAATAGCTACCCTGCCGGTCAGTGCGACCCTGGCCGACATCCAGGAACTGATTATCGAACATCGGCAACGATTGATTCCGGTCATGAACGGAGAACATATTCTCGGTGTAATCACCCGGACCGATCTCCTCAACCTGCTGGTCAATGATCCGTCCCATCTCCCGAAAAACCTGCTGCAGGAAGACGAACACCCCTCGGTGGAACGAACCCGAAACCTGAACAGACTGATAGCCGATAATCTGGACAAGGAAGTCATTCTTCTGCTCAGGGATGTGGGAGAGACCGCTGCGGCTCTTGGGTACGATGCCTTTGTGGTGGGCGGTTTCGTTCGCGACCTGCTGTTGCAGATAGACAACCTGGATATCGACATTGTTATCGAAGGCGACGGTATCCACTTTGCCAAGGAACTGGCGGCCAGACGCAAGGGTTCGGTGCGCACCCATGAAAAATTTGCCACCGCAACCGTCATCCTGCCCGATGACAAACGGATTGATGTGGCCACTGCCCGCCTCGAATACTACGAGTATCCTGCGGCCATGCCCACGGTCGAACTCTCCTCTATTAAACTTGACCTGTACCGGCGGGATTTTACCAT
>JAJRQC010000159.1 GCA_024280455.1 Deltaproteobacteria bacterium
AGGGCTTGTAGGAAAATAACATGGCTGATATTGCGCTTAGGTTTGGGTCAGATTTGGATGAGGAGATTGAACAAAACCGCAGGCGTAGCAGGGCTACGTCGAGGATTTTGTGATTGAGCCTCATTCAAATCTGACCCGAAGGTAAGATGCAAGATGGCCATGTTATTTACTTACAGGCCCTAAGTAGTTCTTTCCGGTTTTTCAGGGCAAAGGTTTCCACGTCCTGCCGCCAGGGAACCATTCTATTTAATCCGGCCTGCTTGAGACGCCTGTTCTCAAGGATGGAGTTGGCAGGCCTGTGGGCTGGGGTTGGATATTCGCTCGTGCTGCAGGGAACAATATCGGCCTCAACCCCCATGGCCTGAAGAAAGAAGACTGCACCGTCATACCAGCTGGAAAATCCTTCGGCGGTGGCGTGGACGATCCCGGTCAGTGCGTCGTCAAGGAGTTGCTCTATCTGTTCGGCCAGCCTGTTGCTCCAGGTCAGAGAACCCATCTGGTCATCGACTACGTTCATGCTCCGGCCGGGATTATTCACGGCCAGGCGGAGCATGGTTTTCAAGAAATTTGCTCCACCCATACCGTATAACCAGGCCGTGCGGATGATCAGGTGGTTTTCCAGTTCCTCTGCAATCGCCTGTTCACCGGCCAGCTTGCTCATGCCGTATACGGAAAGCGGGCAGGTGAGATCATACTCGGTGTATGGATTGGGGATTTTTTTCTTGCCGTCAAAGACATAATCGGTGGAAATGTGAATCAGCCGACACCCGGTTTTTTCGCATTGGCGGGCCAGAACCGCCGGTCCCGTACTGTTGACGGCCCGGCAGTGCGACTGGTCCTGTTCGCATCGATCAACGGCAGTGTAGGCCGCGCAGTTGACAAGTACATCAGGTGCGTGTTTGGCAAAGACAGCCTTGGCGCGTTCGGGGTCGGTGATGTCGAATGCGGCGGAATTGCAGGCCACTACCTGGTGGTTGCGGCTAAAACGTTCTGCACAGTCCCGGCCGAGTTGGCCGCCGCTGCCGGTGATCAGAATCCTCATTGTTCTGCGGTTCCGTCCGGGATAGTATCTTGGAGTATTTCCTGCAGGTACTGGCCATATTGGTTTTTTTTCATAGACGTTGCGAAACGTTCCACGGTCTCTCTGTTGATGTAGCCGAGCCGGTAGGCGATTTCTTCCAGGCAGGCGATTTTCAAGCCCTGGCGCTCCTGGACCGCCTGAACGTAGCTTGATGCCTGCTGCAGGGATTCGTGGGTGCCGGTATCCAGCCAGCAGAATCCGCGGCCGAGAAGCTCAACCGTCAGTTTTCCTCGCTCCAGATAGTGTTTGTTGATGTCGGTGATTTCCAGCTCACCCCGGGCGGACGGCTTGATGGCCGCTGCCACGTCAACAACGGTGTTGTCAAAGAAATACAGGCCCGGAACCGCGTAGCGGGATTTGGGCTGTTCAGGTTTTTCTTCAATGCCGACCACCTGCTGCTGCGAATCGAATTCAACAACCCCGTACCGCTCAGGATCCCGAACCAGATACCCAAAAATAGTGCCGCCGTCGGTCAGCCTGCTGCAGCGTTGGACAATATCGGCAAAGCCGTGGCCGAAGAAGATATTATCTCCCAGGACCAGGCAGACGGACTCGCCGCCGATAAATTCCCGACCGATGACAAAGGCCTGGGCCAATCCTTCCGGGCGAGGCTGCTCAGCATAGGAGATGTTGAGGCCGAGCTCGGCTCCATTGCCGAACAATTCGGAGAAGCGCGGCAGGTCATGGGGGGTGGAGATGATCAGGATATCACGGATACCGGCCAGCATCAGCACCGACATCGGATAGTAGATCATGGGCTTGTCGTAGACCGGGATAAGCTGTTTACTGGTGACCCTGGTCAAAGGATAGAGGCGGGTACCTGACCCGCCGGCAAGGATTATACCTTTCATAAATACGTCTTTTGTACTTCGGTTGGTTGTCTCTCTTGAAGGGGTATGCTAAGTTGATAATAGGCAGCCTTGAAAAATCTTCATTTTTCAAGGCACCCGATAGATTATATAGTCTGCTTTGCTCCCTTGTAAAAGTTTTTTTTAAAGAAGAGGTTTGATATGACGGTGCCTTTGACCTGTTTCACTGCCTATGATATCAGGGGACGTGTTCCCGACGAACTCGATGAAACCATAGCGGCCCGGATTGGTTGTGCCTTTGCCGAGCAGTTTTCCGCCGTTCGAATCGTTATCGGGCAGGACATGCGGCTTTCAAGTCCGTCCATTGTCCGTTCCCTGACCGGGGCCTTGACCGCACGCGGTGTTGAGGTCGAGGATATCGGGCTCTGCGGGACCGAGGAGATGTACTTTGCGGTGTTCAACGGCGAGCAGCATGGCGTTGACGGTGGCATCATGGTGACCGCCAGCCATAATCCGGCCGACTATAACGGCATGAAGCTGGTACAGAAGGGGGCCCGTCCTGTTTCCGGCGATTCCGGCCTGCAGGAGATTGCCGCCCGGGCAGCCGATGATAACTGGTGGCACCGGCAGGAGCGGAACCCGGCTGTTGTTCCCGGCACCCGCATCAAGGTCCATGACAAGAGCGCATATATCCGTCATCTGCTTGCCCAGGTCAACCTCGACCTTCTGCAGCCGATGACCCTGGTGGTCAACAGCGGCAACGGCTGTGCCGGGCCGGTTATTGATCTGCTGGAACAACACCTGCCCTTTACCTTTATCCGCTTAAACCATGAGCCCGACGGAACCTTCCCCAACGGAGTGCCCAATCCGCTGCTGCCGGAAAAAAGAGAGGCGACCGCAGCAGCGGTTCGTGAGCATGGCGCTGATCTCGGCATTGCCTGGGACGGCGATTTTGATCGGTGCTTTCTCTACGATGAAACAGGCCGCTTCATTGAGGGGTATTATATCGTTGGTCTGCTGGGGGTTGCGATGCTCCAGCAGCATCCCGGCGCAACCATCCTCCATGACCCGCGTCTGATCTGGAATACGCAGGAAATGATTACCGCTGCCGGCGGCAAGCCCGTCATGACCCGGACCGGACACGCCTTTATCAAGGAGAAAATGCGGGCGGTCGACGCGGTCTACGGTGGCGAGATGTCGGCTCATCATTATTTTCGAGATTTCGGCTACTGCGACTCCGGCATGTTGCCCTGGCTGCTGGTCTGTCAGTTGATGGCAAAAAGGGGCAAACGTCTGTCGGAAATGGTCAATGCCTGTATGACGGCCTATCCGGTCAGTGGTGAGATAAATTCCAAGGTTAAGGATCCCGATGCGGTTATCCGGGCGGTGGAGCAACGGTATAGCGATGGGGAAAAAGATTACACCGATGGCCTTTCGGTCTCCTATCCCAGCTATCGTTTTAATCTCCGGAGCTCAAACACCGAGCCGGTGTTACGGCTCAATGTCGAGACCCGGGCCGATGAACAGCTGCTGCATGAGAAAACAGAAGAACTGCTGGCCCTGATCCGGGCAGAGTAATACAATCCGGAACCGAAATTCCTGAATCTCAAAACCAAAAAAATAAATAAAAAATTTAAAAATGTCTATTCAGCCCGTTATCCTTGCCGGTGGAACCGGTTCCCGACTCTGGCCCCTTTCCCGGGAGTTGTATCCCAAACAGGTTATCAAGCTGACCGGTGATCTCTCTCTTCTGCAGACAACCCTGCAACGGGTCAGCGAGCTGCCCGATGTTCTGCCGCCGATTATTGTGGTTGGTGAAGAGCATCGATTTCTGACCAAAACCCAGGTTGAGGAGATGGGTTCATTTGCAGAATATACTATCCTGCTGGAGCCGTTGAGGCGGAACACGGCCCCGGCCATCTGCGGGGCCGCTCTTTATGCCCGTAAACACACCGGCCGGGATCCAGTCCTGCTGGTGCTGCCTGCAGACCATTTGATCACGGAAAAAGAGGCCTTTGCCGAGGCGGTTGATCGCGCGGTTCGTCTTGCCGGACAGGGTGAGCTGGCAACGTTTGGCATTGTTCCTGATCATCCGGAAACCGGATACGGATATATTGCCCGTGGCGATGGCAACAGGGTGGCCTCCTTTGTTGAAAAGCCGGATCTGGCAACCGCTAAACGGTATCTTGCCGAAGGTTCCTATCTCTGGAATTCCGGCATGTTTGCCTTTGGTGTCGACAGTCTGCTGGAAGAGATGAAAACCCATGCCCCGGAAATCGTTGAGGCCATGGATGAGGCTGTTGAGCGCGGCAGTGTCGACGGGGTGTTCTTTCGTTTTGATAAAAAAGCCATGATCGAGAGTCCTTCAGACTCCATCGATTATGCCCTGATGGAGAAAACGGATCGGGCGGCAGTGGTCCAGGCCGATATCGGCTGGAGTGATATCGGTTCCTGGAAGGCTCTGTGGGAGGTTTCTGCAAAGGATGAACGCGGCAATGTGACTACCGGTGACGTGCTGCTTGAGGATGTGGAGAATTCACTGGTCCGGGCGGAGGGCACCCTGGTTGCAGCGGTGGGCCTACGGGACACCATGGTGATTGAGACTGCGGACGCCGTTTTTGTGGCACCCATGGATCGTTCCCAGGACGTGAAAAAAATCGTCAACCGGTTAAAGAGGGAAAAGCGCAACGAGTTTCATATTCACAAAACCGTGTATCGTCCATGGGGCAGTTATACGACTTTAGAGTTGCAGGATCGGTTTCAGATCAAACGAATCACAGTGAATCCTGGCGCTAAACTCTCCCTGCAGATGCACCATCACCGGCATGAACATTGGGTGGTGGTCTCAGGAACCGCCAAGGTGGTCAATGGGCGAGAGACGATCCTGCTCCATGAAGACGAGTCGACCTATATTTCGGCCGGGACCCGGCATCGGTTGGAAAATCCCGGAGTCATTCCGCTGGAGTTGATCGAGGTGCAGATTGGCAGTTATCTCGGCGAAGATGATATCGTTCGCTATGATGACGAGTACGGTCGGGGAGCGTAGCCGGCTTTTTTGCAGGGTGGGCACCGCCCACCAGCAGGAGGTGGGTTACAATAATTGTCGCTTCGCCGGCAGGATGTTGCTCCATATAGAGTGCATCGGGGTTCGGCAGCTTTTTTGGTGGGCAATGCCCACCCTACTTTGTGCACCTGCCAATGAATTTTTTCATTAGGGGGGGCATAGCCTGCAAAGGTTCCCTCATGCCCTTTCTGCGCTTGTTGTTGTCGGGGAGGAAGTGTTTTCTTTATACTGTTTGTGGAATTCCTCCACGTAACGGTCAAGCGTTTTTTTATCATTGTCGGCAACGTGGAAGAATTCTATACCGTTCTGGTGTCTGCCTGCATTGTAGGTCGCGTAGACTATGCGACCCATTACATCAACGAGTCCATCTTCGAGTCCGAGGGTGATCATGACCTGCTGGCCGATGGGCAGAGGGATGTGCGTTTCCATCAGGATGCCGCCTTTGCTGACATTTAATGTCCTTCCCATGGAGTACTCCCCCTGTCGCCCCTGTTCGTCAACGACGAGGTAGTCAAGAAGATTGAGGGCCTCCGGTCTGATAAAACGCCTGCGTTCTGTTGTCATCGCTTCCCCGTTAGATACCGCATCTTTAATAATTCTCTTTTAAAGTGCTCCTGGACAGTCTGAAGATATGGTACCTGCTTCATCTATTCTTGTCAAATAGCATACTGTCCGGAGATTCTCTTTTCCGTTTCCCAGTCGGCATGTATCACACATTATTGTCATGTTTTTTACAAATAGAACAATAATGTCACAGTTTCCGTTGCGCATTGTGCTGTGGTTTTATTTTTATTCTGTTGTTTTAGTAAATTGCTTTCTGGCTTTCACTCTGGCCTGATGATTGCTTTACTGGGTGGAGTTTGTAAGGCGGCCTGGCCGAGGTTCTCCCGAGGGGTGTGTTCGACCGGCGGTAGAGTAAAAGGTATACACGGAGGAAAAGCAGGGAAATGGATACTGGTGATACTGCGTTTATGTTGATAGCGACGGCCATGGTTATGTTGATGACCCCTGGTCTGGCGCTTTTTTATGGTGGCTTGGTACGCTCAAAAAACGTGCTGTCGACCACCATGCAGAGTTTTTTATGTCTTGGGCTGATTTCAATTATCTGGGTGCTGTATGGCTACTCTCTTGCCTTTGGCCCTGATATCGGTGGGTTTATCGGCGGTCTTGACTATGTCGGCTTGAAAGGGGTCGGAACCGGAATCGGACCCTATTCGGACACGATCCCCGACCTGCTGTTCTGCGCCTTTCAGCTCATGTTTGCCATCATTACACCGGCCTTGATTACCGGGGCCTATGCCGAGCGGATGAAGTTCACAGCCTTTGTACTCTTTACCATTCTCTGGTCGACCTTTGTCTACTTTCCGGTCTGTCACTGGGTCTGGGGCGGGGGATGGCTCGGCGAAATGGGGGCGCTGGATTTTGCCGGTGGTACGGTTATTCATATTAATTCCGGCGCCGCCGCTCTGGTCGCCTGTATTATGCTTGGTAAGCGTAAGGGTTGGGGGCGTGAGGCCATGCATCCCCACAATCTGCCCATGACAATTCTCGGGGCCGGGGTACTCTGGTTTGGCTGGTTCGGTTTTAATGCCGGTTCCGCCCTCTCCGCCGGGCCGATTGCCGTGCTGGCCCTCTTTACCACCCAGGTGGCAACCGGTGCCGGTGCTCTTTCCTGGGTTCTGGCCGAGTGGAAGGTGCAGGGGAAGCCCACGACTCTGGGCGCTGCTTCCGGTGCTGTTGCCGGGCTGGTCGCGATTACACCCGGTGCCGGGTTTGTCGGGCCGTTGTCTGCTATTCTTATCGGTGTGGTCGGCGGTGCGCTTTGCTATTTTGCCGTCCTGATGAAGGCAAGGCTTGGTTACGATGATGCCCTGGATGTGGTCGGGGTTCATGGGGTCGGTGGACTCTGGGGCGCGCTTGCCACCGGGCTTTTTGCCTCTGTTGCCTGGAATCCCGATGGAGCCAATGGGCTGTTTTTCGGGAATGCCAATCAGCTTGTTATCCAGGCTATTGGTGCCGGTGCCGCCATTGCCTATTCCATGGTGCTGACCTTTATTATTCTGAAGGTGATTGACGCGGTTGTGGGCCTGCGTGTTGATCTCGAGGACGAGGTTCAGGGCCTGGATCTCACTGATCATAAGGAAGTCGGGTATAATCTGTAATCGTATGCGGTGCCGGAACTTCGAGCGGAGTTTCGGCACACCGTGTAGATGAATATTGAAAAAATAGTTCTTCTTCGTTACAGTATTGCAAAATTTCCTACAACTTTGTAATATTTTATGAGGAGGAACGGATGATTAATGGAGCGGATACCGCCTTTATCCTGGCGGCGGCAGGGTTGGTCCTGTTGATGACCCCTGGCCTGGCCCTGTTTTATGCAGGAATGGTACGGAGCAAGAATGTGCTGGGCACCATCATGCAGAGCCTGATTATGATCTCGATTATCTCGCTTGAGTGGGTGTATGTGGGCTATTCCATGTCTTTTGGTCCGGACGTGGGTGGATTTATAGGTGATCTTTCCTGGTTTGCCCTAAAAGGGGTGACCAATGCGCCAAGTGTGGATTATGCAACAACGATTCCGCAGACCGTATTCATGATATATCAATGCATGTTTGCGGTGATTACCCCGGCCCTGATTACCGGTGCCTTTGCCGAGCGGGTTCGGTTTGCTCCTTTTGCCGTGTTTTCTCTGTTGTGGGCCCTGCTGGTCTATAATCCGGTCTGCCACTGGATATGGGGCGGTGGCTGGATGGCTGTTCTTGATGTGCCGGTTCTGGACTTTGCCGGGGGCCTGGTGGTCCATGTTACCTGTGGGGCTGCTGCCCTGGCAACTATTCTTGTCATAGGGCCCCGCCGGGGATATGGTCGGGATAACTTTATGCCCCATAACCTGCCCATGACAATGCTGGGAACCGGGCTGCTCTGGTTTGGCTGGTTCGGTTTTAACGGCGGCAGTGCCCTGGCGGCTGACTCAGTTGCCGCCACCGCCTTTGTTGCCACCCATCTTGCCGGAATGGCGGGAATGGCGATGTGGACCCTGATGGAGTGGCTGAAACTTGGCAAACCGACTACGCTGGGTGCGGCTTCGGGTGCAATTTCCGGTCTGGCAACCATTACCCCGGCTGCGGGTTTTGTCGGTCCGAATGCGGCCATTGCCATCGGCTTGATTGCCGGCGTCGTCTGTTTCACTGCTGTTAACATGAAATCAAAACTGGGGTATGATGATTCTCTGGATGTGGTCGGTATTCATGGGGTGGGCGGCCTTGTCGGCACCCTTCTTCTTGGGGTATTTGCCTCTAAAGCGGTGAATCCCGGCGGGGTGGATGGTTTGCTTGCCGGCAGCTCGGCCCAGTTGGTTTCCCAGTTGATCGGGGTTGTTGTGGTTGGGGTGTATGCCTTTGTTGTCTCCTGGATTTTAGTGAAAATCCTGCACTCGACCATGGGAATGCGGCTGGCCGAGGAAAATGAAGTCCAGGGAATGGACTATACCGAGCATTCGGAGGCTGCGTATAATTAATATAGGTATTTGGTATTAGGTATTAGGTATTAGCTTTTAGGTTGAAGCGTGAACGGCTTGTTCTCACACTTTGCATTGCCTGAAAATATACAATGAGGATGATACATGAAAAAGATCGAGGCCATTATCAAGCCGTTTAAGCTTGACGACGTAAAAGAGGCCCTGAACGGGATAGGAATAAAGGGCATGACCATTTCCGAGGTCAAGGGGTACGGTCGCCAGAAAGGACATACCGAAATTTATCGTGGTGCCGAGTATGTGGTTGATTTTCTGCCCAAGATTAAGATGGAAATTATTATTGATACTGAACAGGTGGATCAGGTTATCGACACCATTGTCGAGGCCGCCAGGACCGGTAAAATCGGCGATGGTAAGATTTTCGTCCTGCCGATTGAGAAGATTGTTCGGGTCCGTACCGGAGAGGTCGACCACGAGGCCATCTGATGTCAAAGGAGTTACGGGCTCAGCAGGCCGCCCTGGAAGAGCTGTGGAAGCAGGGACTCAGCGGCCATGAGCTTCTGCACAGGCATACTGCACTGGTGGATGATTTTATCATTGATCAGTTTAGCGGCTCAGCGGCAGTAACCGGAAGTAAGGGCCAGCTGGCACTCGTTGCCCTGGGTGGATACGGCCGTCGTGAGCTGTATCCCTTTTCAGATATAGATCTGTTGCTTCTCCATGACCGACGTTCGAAGAAATTCATGCAGGAAGTGTCGGAATCCATTCTCTATCCGCTCTGGGATGCCGGTTTTGAGGTTGGGCACTCGGTGCGCGGGGTTAAGGATGCGGTTCGTTTTGCCGGGGAGGATTTTTTCTTTCAGGTCGCCCTGCTCGATTCCCGCCTGCTGGTTGGTTCGGAAGTGCTCTATGATAAGCTGCTTGGCCGCTACCGCAAAAAAATATTTGAGGGAAAACGACAAAAATTTGTTGAGACCATGGAAGGATTCAGGGGGCAGCGCCGGGACAAGTATGGATCCCATGCCTACCTGCTGGAGCCCCACATCAAGGAGGGTAAAGGAGGCATGCGTGATATCCAGGCCATGCTCTGGGTGGCCAAGGTCGTTTTCGGTCTGCCCGGTCTTGATGCCATGGCTGATGCCGGCCTGCTGACCGGAGAAGACCACCAGGCCTTTACCCGGTCCTGGAATATGCTGGCTAAGATTCGCAATCGTCTCCACTATGTCAGTCGGAGAAAGAACGATCAGCTGATCTTTGAGTATCAGGAGGAGATGGCCGCCGCCTTTGGCTATAAGGATACCGCGGGTCAGCTGGCTGTTGAGCAGTTCATGCGCCACGTCTACGGTCACCTGCAGACCATTGCCGTGATTACGGACCTCTTCTTTGAACATGTCCGGGAGGTCCTCGGTGTAGGCGGGAACAAGGGAAAGGAAAAAGTCCTGGAAAAGGCCATTGTTCTTCGCGGGGGAACCCTGCACCTGATGAGTCCTGATGAGCTTGACCGGCGGCCGTATCTGCTCATGCGTCTTTTTCTGCAGGCAGGCCGGACCGGTTTGCCCCTGCATCACCGTCTTCGCAAGCAGATCACCAGCCATCTCGGGCTTGTTGATGATTCTTTTCGCAGTTCCCGGAGGGTGGCGAGTGCATTTATTGAACTGCTCATGCAGAGCAGTGAGCCGGCGACGGTGCTTGAATCCATGCTTGAGACCGGCCTGCTGACCGCCTATATCCCGGAATTTGCCGGGGTTGAGTCGCTGGCTCAGCATGATCTCTACCATATTTATACCGTGGATCGGCATCAGCTGCAGACGGTGGCGGAGATCCATGGGTTGCGTCTGGAAGAAACCGAGTTGTTTATGGGTCTGGCCTCGCCGCAACTGCTTTATCTGGCCGCCCTACTCCACGATATCGGCAAGGGCAGGCGCGCTGATCATTCAGTGCTTGGGGCCGAAATGGTCGAAGATGTCGGGGTTCGGCTCGGTTTGTCCAGTGAAGATCGAGCCTGTCTGGCTTTTGTGATTCGTTATCATTTGTTTCTGCCGGAAAATGCCCTGCGGCGTGATCTGGAAGATCAGGAGTTTATTCGTCAGGCAGCAGAGTTGATTGGAGATCTTGACCGCTTAACCATGCTCTATCTGCTTACCATCGCCGATTCCAGGGCAACCGGTCCTTCCGCCTGGTCGGACTGGAAGGCAAGCCTGCTGGTCGAGCTCTATCTTAAGGTGAAGGCCTGTCTTGATGGGGGCTGTGTTGTCGGCTCCGATGCTGAACACGGCGAAGGACTGGGGGTCTCCTGGCTCAGGCAGCAGGTGAATACTCTGCTTGAAGGTCAGGATGGGCTGCGGATTGCAGTCCGGGATCTGCCCGATGATTATCTGACGAGCTTTACTCCGGAGATGGTGGCTCACCATCTACAGCTGCATCGTGATCAGGCCGTAAAGCTGCAGCAGAAAGTTTTACTTTTTCCCGAGGCCCGCCAGGGGTACTGGTCGCTGTTGATGCTCAGTAAAGATCGGCCGGGTCTGCTGGCAAAACTCTGCGGAGTGCTCGCCCTCCATAATCTTTCCGTCCTTGCGGCCCAGATCTTCACCTGGCCGGATGGAACGGTCGTTGATGTCCTTGACGTACAGCCGGTTATTGATGCTGGTTTTGACGAACAGGACTGGCTGGCCCTGGAAAATGATTTGAATCAGGCGGTGAATTACCGGCTGGATGTCGGCCTGCAGCTGCACAGCAAAAAGCAGGGCCTTGGGATTGGGCCGCGACGCAAGGTGCAGCAGCTTGAACAGAAGGTGGTGCTTGACAACAATGCCTCAAGCCGGTTTACCGTTATCGAGGTGTATGGTGGTGACGCACCGGGCGCCCTGTACCAGCTCACCCAGACTCTTTCCGATTTCGGTCTTGATATCCATCGGGCCAGGATCGCCACCGAAGTGGAACAGTTGATCGATATTTTTTATGTGACCACGCGTGATGACTGCAAACTTCTTGACGGGCAATTGCAGGAAAAAGTTCGCCTGACCCTGCTGAAAATCATAGGGGGCGACGACGCCGAAGTCTAAAAGAGACGGAAAATGAAAAAACGGCCGTTTCGGTTTGTCGAAATTGTAATATTTTGATGCTGAAACGGGCCGGAAGTGGTATGAACGGTTTGTCCGGTAAAATCGGATTTCCCTTATCAAACACCCCAGAACAAGGAGATGAAACATGACGCGCGAAGAAATAATGAAAATCATTGAAGAGCAGAACGTGCACTTCTTTCGGCTGCAGTTTGTCGACATTTTTGGTTTTATGAAAAATGTCGCCATGCCGCTGAGCCAGATTGAGAAGGCTCTGGACGGCCAGATGATGTTCGATGGCTCCTCCATTGATGGCTTTGTCCGCATCAATGAGTCGGATATGTACCTGAAACCGGACTATAACACCTTTTGCGTACTTCCCTGGAGAAACCAGGACGGCACCAATGCCGCCCGCATCATCTGCGACGTGTACAAATCCGATGGAACCCCGTTTGACGGTTGTCCCCGGAACAACCTCAAGCGTGTCCTTGCCGATGCCAAGGAGATGGGCTACACCATGAACGTAGGGACCGAAGCTGAGTTCTTCCTCTTTGAAAAAGATGAATTCGGTGATGCCACCACCATCACCCATGATGTGGCCGGCTACTTTGACGTTGATCCCGATGACTGCGGCATCAACTGTCGTCGCGAGATCATCGAGACCCTGGAGCAGATGGGTTTTGAGATTGAGGCCTCCCATCATGAGGTTGCCGAGGGCCAGCATGAGGTTAACTTTAAATATGCCGATGCGCTGACCGCGGCTGACAACACCTTGACCTTCAAGTGGGTTGTTCGTTCCATCGCCGCCCAGCATGGTCTCCACGCCACCTTCATGCCCAAACCCGTATTTGGTATCAACGGTTCCGGCATGCACTGTAACCAGTCACTGTTCAACCTCGACGGCACCAATGCCTTCTTTGACGAGAACGGTCCACTGCAGCTTTCCGAGACCGCCTACCAGTACATTGCCGGTATCGCCAAAAACGCCAAGGGCTTTGTCGCTGTGACCAATCCACTGGTCAACTCCTACAAACGTCTGGTGCCGGGTTATGAGGCTCCGGTCTATGTGGCATGGTCGGCGTCCAACCGTTCCGCCCTGATCCGTATTCCGGCTTCCCGCGGTATGGGAACCAGAACAGAGGTTCGCTGCCCGGATCCGGCCTGTAACCCATACCTTGCCTTTGCCATGATGCTGGCTTCCGGCCTGGACGGTGTGAAAAATAACCTGCAGGCCCCGGATTCCGTTGATCAGGATATTTTTGCCATGACTCCGGCCGAAAAAGATGCCGCCGGTATCGACAGCCTACCCGCAAATCTGAAAGATGCTGTTGACGAGTTGAAAGTCAATCCCATTGCCAAGGAAGCCCTTGGTGAGCATATTTTTACAAAATATGTGGAAGGGAAGGAAAAAGAGTGGGATGAGTATCGTACTGCCGTTACCGACTGGGAGCTGGAAAATTATCTGAGCAATTACTAGGATTTGCTGTAATTTTCTGGTTATCCAGAGACAATCTGCCTGCAGGCTGGCAGGTTTTGTGGAACCAAAAGGGTTCCTTCCGCAATATGCGGAAGGAACCCTTTTTTTATTTAAAGGTAAAGTGGGTTATGTTGTATAAAACATACAGTGGAACAGGCGTGGACTTTTTTTGATCTTTGCCGGAGGATGGGTTGTGAAGAGAACCTTTAAAGGGGATTTTATGCTTGCCGGGCAGCTTGAACAGGTCATCGGCAGCAGACTTGGCCGTCGGCAGTGTGAGTTTATCCGCCTGGCTCAGGTATGGAAGGATGTCGTCGGTGAACGTGCGGCCGCCCACACCATGCCGGCCTGGATCAAGAAAGATGTTCTGTGGGGCTACGTGGACAGCTCATCCTGGATGCAGGAGCTGGCTTTTATGAAACCGCAGATTCTTGAACAGGTCAATCAGCACTTTCGTTCTGTTACCATATCGGATATCAGGTGGTTGCGGCAGCCTCTGGAGAATGCATCATCTCCGGAACAGCAATATTCCCGGCCCAATAGAGATATTGATCCCAAGCGTGAGGAGGAGTTCCAGAGCATGACCAGGATTATCGCTGATCCAGGTTGTCAGCAGGCGCTGTTTCATCTCTGGCGGACTTTTCAAAAGAAGATGCGGTAAAGGTCTGTGGTGTAAGGATATCGCCTTGCTCTGGGTGGGCAAATCGTATACCCTTTAGTGGTATGTGAAAAGATGTTGCCGAGTGTTGCTTACACTGCTCGGCGAAGCTGAATATATCGGGATAGCGCATGAATATAATACAGTTGATCGGTAACACTCCTTTGGTGAACCTGCCTCATATGAGCCCGAAGCCGGGCGTACGGATTCTGGCTAAACTGGAATCGCGGAATCCCGGAGGGTCGATAAAGGATCGTATTGCCCTGTCGATGGTGGAGGCCGGGGAGCAGAGCGGAGAGCTGACCCGTGATAAGATCTTGCTTGAGGCCACCAGCGGCAATACCGGGATCGGGCTTGCCATGGTCTGTGCGGTCAAGGGCTATCGCTGTCAGCTGGTGATGCCCGAATCCGCCAGTATTGAGCGCAGAAAGATCATGCTGGCCTATGGGGCTGAAATTATTCTCACCTCGGCCAAGCGGTCAACCGACGGTGCCATTGAAAAGGCCTATGCCATGGCCCGTGAACATCCCGATCTCTATTTTCTGACTGATCAGTTCAATAACCCGGCCAACTGGCAGGCCCATTACAAGTCAACCGCTCCTGAGATCTGGGAGCAGACCGAAGGTGAGGTGACCCATATTATCACCACCCTTGGGACATCAGGCACGGCAATGGGCCTGTCGCGCTGGTTCAGGGAGCATCACCCTGAAGTTCAGGTTATTGCAATGGAACCCTATTTCGGGCACAAGATTCAGGGCCTGAAGAATATGAAGGAGTCGTATAAGCCCACTATCTTTGATAAAAATCTACCTCATGCGGTTGTCAATGTGGCCGATGAAGATGCCTTCCGCACGGTCCGGCTGCTGGCCCGAAAAGAAGGTGTTTTTGCCGGTATGAGCATTGGTGCCGCCATCTTTGCGGCCATGGAATGCGCCGAGAAACTGGATACAGGGCTGGTGGTGGCCATTTTGCCCGATGGCGGTGAACGCTATCTCAGCACCCCGCTCTTTGTCCGTCGCGAACCGCGCGGGGAAAAGACGGAGCAGCTTAAATTTTATAACACCATGACCCGAAGGAAACAGGTGTTTAAGCCCATCAACGAGGACCGGTTGACTTTTTATGCCTGCGGGCCGACAGCGTATCAGTCGCCGAATCTGGCCCACTGCCGTCGACTTGTGGTTGCCGACCTGATGATTCGTTATCTGCGATTCAAGGGGTTTCAAGTCGAGTCTTATATGAATTTTACCGATCTGGATGACAATACAATTGCCGGATCGGAAAAGGCCGGTCTCTCCCTGCAGGAGTTTACGGATAAATATATTGATGAGTTCATGCAGGCGATGGACACCCTTGCCGTCAAAGAGGCGTCGGGATATCCACGGGCCTCGGAACATGTCTGGGAAATGATCGAGATCGCCCATGAACTGATTCACAAGGGATATGCCTACGAGAAACATGGATCGATCTACTTTGATATCTCGAAATTTAAGCGGTATGGCCGCCTTTCCGGGGTGGATTTGTCAAAAATTCAGCTTGGCCGTACCGTTGATCTGGATAACTATGAAAAGGATAATCCCCGGGATTTTACCCTGCTGAAGCGTTCAATTCTGACTGAATTAAAAAAAGGTATTTTTTACCAGACCGACTGGGGCAATGTCCGTCCGGGCTGGCATATCGAGTGTTCGGCCATGTCAACCAAGTTTCTCGGTGAAACCCTGGATATTCACACCGCCAGCCAGGATCTGATGTTCCCCCATCATGAAAATGAGATCGCCATTGCCGAGGCTCTGACCGGCAAGCCGCTGGCAAATTACTGGCTTCACTCCGGTCTGTTACTCAGGGACGGCAAAAAGATGTCGCTGGAGGCCGGTAATATCGTCACTCTGCAGGATGTACTGGATAAAGGGTATTCCGGACGGGAAATCCGTTTTATGCTCCTTGGTGTGCATTACCGTAAATCGTTGAAATTTACCTACAAACGCCTGGATGCTGTCCGGGTTGCGTTGAAGCGTCTGGACGAGTTCACCAGAAAGCTGCTCTGCCTGAAGCCGGGGCTGCCCCATCCGGAGATGGCGTCGTATATTTCAGAACTTGAAAAACGTTTTATAGCCTCTATGGACGACGACCTGAATATTTCCGGAGCCATCGGCGGGCTGTTTGATTTCGTCAAGACCGCCAACCCGGTTTTACAGGACGGAAACCTGGACCTGGAGCAGAAAAAAGATATCCTTGAGATTTTGCAGCGGATCAATTCGGTTGTCGATATTCTGCAGCTTGAGCAGTGCCCGCTGGCTCCGGAAATAGACCTGTTGATCCGGCAGCGTCAAGAGGCCCGTCTGGAAAAAGATTGGCCGGCCTCGGATCAGGCTCGGGAAGAGCTGCTGCGGCTGGGGGTAACCGTGCTTGATACTGCTTCCGGCCCGGCGTGGGCATTGAGCGAGGCGGCCTGCAGAAATTGTGAGCGGGCATTGCGCAATCAGAGTTGATGTCTTCCTGCTTCCCCTGTACAATATCGCATCCGTGTGCGCCAGTAGCTCAGCTGGATAGAGCAACGGCCTTCTAAGCCGTAGGTCGCAGGTTCGAACCCTGCCTGGCGTACCATGATCAAGCCGTAACTATCCAGGAACACCTCATCTTCACTCATTTCGGTCTCCTCGAATAGCACAAGTATGCTTCAAAGACCTAAATAAGTAAATATGAGGCACTCCTGAACAGTTACATTCCCGGGTAAAGGCAGGTTTTTGCGTCTACCTGAATAGTTACATCAAGCCCATAAAATCAAAACCTTGGTGTTGATTTTATGGGCTTTTTTATGTCTGTTCTTTGTTCTGTTTTTCGGGAATTATGGGGCATTTATAGGGTAATTATGGCGGCGAGTGGTAAAATAGTGGTAAATCTGAACCCGTCTATTGGCTTATTCAGTTTTACTATTATCCTGCATGAATTCAAACCTATCCGTACTTGAACTCGTTATTCAAAGCTGAGTATCACTTTTTTCCCAGTGTAGCAAGTACCCGTCTTCATCTTTGGTTATTTTTGCGGCATATAGCGGCTTCATTTTAATTTTACTTCTGTCTGTTTTTCGTTCGTACGGATCAGGCCGGGGCCAAGGTCACGGCTACCGTGTACAGGAACAGTCTTTTCACTTGTTACCGTGAACCAAACCGTGGTCTGTTGCCGGTTTGTGTGTGTCCCCTATGGCCTCCAGCCTGGTGGCGGGGGCCAGACATAGACCCCGTTGATTAGGGGCGGCAACACCCGTGGGCCGTACTTCCCTGAACCAGATGGTGAATCCTTCCGGTCGCACCAGTCTTGTCGCCTGCCGCCGCTATACGGCACCCCGAGTTTTTCCGCGAGCAGCAGGGTGGCCAGATCCCGGCCATCAAACTCTACATCGGCCAGGATCCGAAAATATTTTCCCCTGGCCGGACGATGGAGATTGATCGTCCCGGCCCTGGAAAGCAGGGCATGCACTCTCTGCTGCGCCTTTCGCGCCCTTCTTTTTTCCGCCGCGCATTTACTCTTCCGCAGCTCCGGGGTATCAATACCACGCAAGCGGACCGGGACCGCGCGGCCGATTATGGTCGGGGTGTCCGGGATATTGAATGTTATGGTATCACCGTCTGAATTGCCGATATAGACAACATTCCGGAAGTCCTCCACCGTTGACTGGGCGGAACATGCCGGACCGGCAACAAGAAGCATGAGAACAAGGGAGACTATCCGGCCGGCACAGCAATTCATTCACGAACCACCTCTGAATTGATAAAAACAAACATGACCTATCAACAACAGTGTAGCAAGCTGGACGGAAAAAGTACAGGCCCGGTCTCCTTTCTCGTTGCCTGCCCGCCTCTTTACGACTCTACCGATAGTAGCTCAGCATGCGGTTTTTTCTCTGAGATACCGGTTGACATCGACCTCGTCGATCTGATCCGCGCCAAGATACTGCTCTGCATATTCGAGATAGACCCCGCTGGTTAAAAACAACTCGAACAGGTCCGGATCAATGTGGTGGTCCCGACGCATGGCGCCAAGGATGCGGATGGATTCACTGAGTGTCTTGGCCTTTTTGTAGGGGCGATCAGATGCGGTCAGGGCCTCGAAGATATCGGCAATGGCCATCATTCGGGCGGTGGTTGACATCTGATCGCCGGTCAGTTTCTTCGGGTATCCGGTTCCGATCATGGTTTCATGGTGGCCGCCGGCAATTTCAGGAGCCCGGCGCAGATGTTTGGGAAAGGGCAGACGCTCAAGCATCATGATGGTCTGGACGATGTGATCGTTGATCTTGAACCGTTCTTCCGCTGTCAGCGTGCCTTTTTTGGTTCGCAGGTTGTAGAGTTCGCCTCTGTTATAGAGATGTTCCGGAACGTTGAGCTTAAAGCCCCATGGATTGTCGGCCGCCATCCGTTCACTTTTCTTGCGGGCAATCAGATGTTCGGGTTTATCCCCGAGCAGGGGCTCCTGGACGGGAAGTTTCGCTAGCGGAGTGCGCTCCTTGCGTTGTTGTTCTTCCCAGGAGAGACCGATTCGGTCATCCAGGGTCCGCATCCAGGTCTGCTTGGCCAGCTGCTGCAGCCGCTCAACCGCTTCGGGTTCCATGTATTCACTGCCCTGGTTGCATTTGGCAATAAAGGCAAAGTCCTCATCAAGCTGTGCCCATTGTTCCTGCAGCGCCCGGTCAAGGGCTTCCCGGTCGCCACCAGCCAGCAGCTGCTTGTAATAGCGGATATGGGCGTCACGTTTCAACACTTCAAAACGCATCCGAACCTCGTGGATGCGGTCATAAATTGTTTCCAGTTTGGTCGCCTTGTCGACCACGTATTCAGGGGTCGTTACCTTGCCGCAGTCGTGCAGCCAGGCCGCGATATGCAGTTCTTCCCACTGTTCCGTATCCAGGGTGAAGTCGTTAAAGGGGGCCTTTTTGCTTTCGCATGCGGCCTGGGCCAGCATCTTGGTGATAACAGGCACCCGCTGGCAGTGGCCGCCGGTGTAAGGCGACTTGGCATCAATGGCACCGGCCAGCAGCTGGATAAAGGATTCCAGCAGTTTTTTCTGCAGCAGGAGCAGTTTTCTACTTTCCAGAGAGACGGCGGCAAAGCCGGAAAAATTCTCGAGAAAATTGACGTGTCGGCTGTCGAGCCGTACGTCGCCCTCAACGTCTCCGCCGAAGTACAGGGCCAGGACGCCGATGGATTCTCCCTGCCGGTTATTGAGCGGCAGGGCAAGGATGGTTGCCTGCTGCACGCCCAGAGAGGTCAGCAGACTCTCCATGCCCCGGGCGTTTTCCGGGGTGAGTTTCAACAGTGCCGGTTTGGACTGCTGCCAGACGGAGAGCAGGGCATGGTCGGAATCCAGTGCAATCGATTCCAGGTCCTGCTGCTCCAGGAGGCCTTTGCGGCTGTCGTAGCAGCTACGGGGAGCGAGGATATTTTTTTCATCATCAAGAAGCAGGCTGACCGCCCCGTCTGCCTGGCTGACACTGACCGTTTCCTTGGTGATCAGGTGGAGCAGGGCGTCAAAATCCTGTTCCTCGGCCAGATGTCGAATGAGGTGGAGGAATTTACTGATGGTGGATTTCATCATGGTCATGGCCGCGGCCAGCTCGTTGACCTCTTTAATCGATGAGCTGGTCTGCACCGGACTGTTGAAGTCAAACTGACTGATCAGCACCGCCTCATTGGCCAGGGATTGCAATTTGCGGGAAAGAATGGAGGCGACCACCAGGGCCAGGGGAATGGTCAGGCAGATGATGCCCAGGGTCAGGTACAGGGCTTTACGGCGAATGGTGTTGATATCGCTGAGCAGTTCGGCTTTCGGCGAAATCATCAACAGGAAGATACGTGCATCGTGGTTAATGTTGATCGGCAGGACAAGCCCCTGCCAGTCGTTGTCCTGAAACCTAAACTGGAGCTGGCCGGAAGCCAGATCGTTGGTTTTGGCAAGATAGCTCAGCGGGGCGCTGCCGAGCTGACTCAGGGTTGCAAGTTCAAAGGAGTCCGACCCGGTCTGTCGAACCACCAGATCCTGTTGCGGATAGGCCACGACTTTTTTCTGTTCATTGAACAGGACGATCTCGGAGCTTCTGGTTACGTGATGGCGGGCGAGGTCGGCGGACAGGTTGTCCAGAGTGATGTCGGCGGCAATCACGGTGCCGCTGTTTTTATCCTCCAGGGAGATCGTTGAACCAACCTTGCGGATGAAGAAAAAAAGATACACCCTGGAGGCGGTAATGGTGTTGCTGCGCTTTGCCTGGACGAACCAGGAACGATTTCTCGGGTCGTACTTTGTCGGCACGGCGGGCTCGCGTGCGATTTCATGCAACTGGATATCAAAAAAAATTCTGGTCAGCAACCGTTTGCCGTCAACGGTGACAATGGAGTCAACCCCGAACTGCGCTTTTTCCGGGGCCTTGAACTGCTGTCGCTGCCGGCTGTTGCTTAAAGGCCGGACAATAAAGTAATCGCCATTGGTGTATCCGGCCTGCAGGCCGGCGATCCGGGGGTTGGCATTGAGGGCGGCGGAGAAGAGCGGCAGCAGTTTGAGTCTCTGCTCCAGATTTTGCGCCGTGGAGACGGCCGAAGAGGTCAGCAGGCTTGTGGTCTGCTTGACCCCGTCAATGGTCCTGGATAGCCCGGATGAAATAGCATGGCCCGCCTGCTGGTAGAGCTTTTCGGTCTGTCTGAAGATCAGGGCCGATGTTTTGGAGTAGTCGTTCCAGCTGATGATCCCGGCAACCCCGATGACCAGCCCAAGCAGGAGTGATGAGATGGTAATATAGAAAGAAGGCCTGTAGCGAAGTCGTAGTCTTTTCACATCATCCTTTGTCGGATAGGGAGGGCGGAGCGTTGAACCGGAGTTCGGATCAGCCCGGCGGCCAGCTCATATCGCGGCCGCCGAGAATATGCATGTGAATATGAAAGACCGTCTGTCCGGCCTGCTCACCGTTGTTGAAGACGACCCGAAAATGATCGGCCCCTTCCTTTTTGGCAATTTCAGCACCCTTGCGCATGAGCCTGCCGATCAGCTGCTCATCAGCCGCCTCAACGGAAGAGGGGCCGTGGACATGTTTTTTCGGGATAACGAGAAAGTGAACCGGCGCCTGGGGGGAAATGTCCCGGAAGGCCAGGAGATCGTCATCTTCATAGAGTATGTCGGCCGGAATTTCACCACGAACAATTTTACAGAACAAACAGTTGTCGGACATGGGTATTCACCTTGGGTTGAGACTGCAGGGAGACTGGACTATCTACAATATGTAGAATAGCAGGGCTGGGCGCCGGAATCAATTGGATTTGGTTTTTTGTGGGCGTAACTTGAGGATCAGCTGGTTGTCTTCAGCCGTAACTCCAACGACCTCCATGTACAGAGGACGACGTTGACCGCCGATGGTCGGGTTGAATGAGAGCAGTTTTTTGAGATCAACCGGGTATTCCCGGTTGTCCAGTGCCGCCATCAGCGGGAGAATGGCCTCTCCACCAGTGGAGGAAGTTTCTTGAGAGGGCTTGAGTTGCGGGGTGATAAAGAGTTGCTGGCCGACCCGGTCAAAACGCAGGTGCAGATCACTGGAGAGGGGCAGGATCAGCTGGCCGAGTTTCAGTCTGATGTTCTGCCCGGCAATTACAGTGCTCACGGAGAGGTTTTTTCCGGAGAGAACACCGTGCAGAGAAATTATGTTGTCATGGATGGTCAGGGTATCTATGGAGTCAATGCTGATGGTGCCGTTTACGGTTGCACTGTCCGTTTCCAGGGGCAGGGGCAGGATGGTCTGCAGGGCCTGGAGAACTGCCGGGGCGGGAAGGGTAAAGGTGAACAGATCCCGGCCCTGTTGGGCTTGGGCACACCAGGGAACAAAAAGGGCAAGGACCAGCAGAAGCGAAAGTCGTCTATAAAAAGTGAGAGTGTTCATACGTTTTTTTTATGGTGTTTAAAGAGAGTCAAGGGTAAGCCATTAAAGCGCCCGGGACAATGTACATCGTTTTTTCAACAGTGCAACTATCCAGAGCAGAAGAATGCCGCTGAGGCCTACTTTTGAGCTCAGAGCACGTAGCGGGTTGTGGACATGCCAGGTCAGGGCCTGCACGGTATTGTTACCCTTAAATATTCCCTGCAAAGAGATGGTGCTTTTCTGGGTCATGGGAAGGCCGGACACCACCAGTTCCTCCCCAGAAAAAATACGGATTGTCTGAGTCGCCGGATCATACCTGCCGCGATCAAAGGCCACCTTACGTCCCTTCCGATGGTCAGTATCCGTAATCGTGGCAATAAAATGGTTGTCAGCCTTAAGCGGTCCATGGAAAAAAAGGAGCGGGGTCAGGAAGTAGAGCCCGAGTACAAGGGCTGCCGGGATAAGCCGGTTACGGGTAATTTTGAAGTAAACGGGGGTAAGGCCGTCTTTAATTGAAAAAAGGATGAGCACGATAAGGCCCAATCCCGTCATCAGATAGCTAGGCAGCTGTTCCGGCCAGAATAGCTGAAATCCGGTCAGCTGCCATGAAAACGGGGCCAGCAGGTGGACCCCGTTTGCCCACTTGATCTGCAGGGCATCAAGGAGCAGATGGAGCAGGCTGTTACCGGCAAGGAGCAGGAATATCTTTCCGGAATCCCGGGCCAACAGGCTGACGGCCCCGGCGAGAATCAGAGAAAAAAATAGTGATGCCTGGATAATGGCATAGAGGCGCAGGTCAATAAGGGCGGTGCCGGGAATTAAACCAGCCGCAATTCGCTGCATAATCCAGGGGATATCGGGTAGGATGCAGCCCACGGCAATCCATTTGAAATCCGCTGTTCTGCAGATACTTTTGGTGACAAGGGTCTGGATCCCGATATGGGCAAGGGTGTTGGGCATGATATGGTGAAGTTATGGTCAATTGGTATTCTATCGGGACAACTTGAAAAAAAACGATTTTCCAGGTACCCATGAAGATATGAGTGTAGCAGAAACAAAAATAACGGGCAAGGCCGGTGGAGTACGTCTGGTTGTCGACAGCCGCTGTACCCTGCAGGGAGCGCCTGCCGCACTGTCTGCGGCCATTCGTGATCGGCTGACTATTAAAAACCCCAAGTATGATGCGGCAGTGCGCTACGGCCGCTGGGTCGGCAAGCAGTTAAAGCCCAAGCTGTATTTTTATCAGGAAACCGGGGACGGGTTGTCGTTTCCGCGCGGGTTTGCCAATCAGGCCGTGCTGCTCTGTCGCAAACACACCGGTGCTTCCCCGGAAATTATCGATCATCGCCGAGAGCTTGACTCGGTGGATATTTCTTTTTCCGGGGATCTACGTCCCTATCAGCAGCAGGCGGTGACGGCCGTACTGAACCGATCTTTCGGAGTGCTTGAAGCCGGTACCGGCTCCGGGAAAACCATTATGGCCCTGAAAATTATTGCCGAACGCAAACAGCCGACCATGATCATTGTCCACTCCAGAGAGCTGCTTCACCAGTGGAGGCAGCGGATCGGCGACTTTCTCGGCATAGAGGCGGGGCAGGCGGGCGGGGGCAGGGTGAATATTTTACCGGTGACGGTGGGCATCGTCAATACGGTGCGCAATAAACTTGATGAACTGGCCCCGCAGTTCGGGCAGCTGGTGGTGGACGAATGTCACCGGGTACCGGCCAGCCTGTTTACCGATGTGGTCACCGCCTTTGATGCCTGGTTCATGCTCGGGCTTTCCGCCACCGCCTTTCGCCGGGAAGATGGGATGACCCGGATAATCTACACCTACATGGGTGATCGCGCCCACGCCGTTGAAAGCGCCGAGCTTGTGGAAAGCGGGGCCATTGTCCAGCCCGAGTTCATCCAGAAGGAGACCGGGTTTACCTATGGTTTTCGCGGTGAGTATCCCAAGCTGATTAAGGCGCTGGCTAAAAATGAACCCCGCAATGATCAGATTGCAGGCGATATTGCTCAGCTTTTGAGCAAAGGGCACAGCGGTACGGTTCTTGTCGTGTCCGACCGGGTCGCCCATTGTCGGGTCTTGCAGGAAAAACTGGAACTCCTTGGCCATGACGCGGCCATGCTCACCGGGCGGGTCCATCCGGAAGAGCGGGAACGGATCGTTGCCCGGGTTCAGGCTGGAAAAATTTCAGTGTTGATTTCCACCCTGCAGTTGATCGGCGAGGGCTTTGACTGCCCCGGTCTTGCCACCATTGTCCTGGCAACGCCGATCAAGTTTGAGGGCCGCCTGCAGCAGGTGGTAGGCCGGGTAATGCGGCCGGCTGAAGGGAAAAAGGCCCTGGTTATTGATTATGTCGACGTCAAGGTTCCGGTGTTGCGTCGTTCTGCCGTAAACAGGAGTGAGGTTTTCAGTCGGTGGTAAAGAGGGCAGCACACAAAAACATATTCCATCACCCCTAATTGGGGTATATCCTGATCATTTTATTGTTTTTCCACTCGCCGACGTATTTAAAACCGCTGGGAAAGATGAGCGTACCGCGGCCGTTCTTGAGGCCGTTTTTCCAGCTGCCCACATACTGGTTACCGTTGGCCTGCTGGTGGGTTCCGTGGCCGTTCATCTTGCCGTCTTTCCATTCACCGACAAAACGTCCGCCGTCAATTGACAGGTAGGTTCCGTAGCCGTCCCACTGGTCGTTTTCCCAGGTGCCGATGTACCTGGAACCGTTGGTTCTGGTCAGGGTTCCGTACCCGTTTTTGAGCCCGTTTTTCCACTCACCGGTATACCGGTCGCCATTCCTGTAGGTCAGGGTGCCGTGGCCGTGTTTGTCGCCGTTTTTCCATCCGCCGCTGTAGCGCTCACCATTTGCCCAGGTATACACACCCTGGCCGTTGCGGCAGTCACCGCTCAGGCAGACATCGCGATAGCGCTCACCGGCGGCGGTTGTAAAGATACCTTTGCCAACATCAACATCGTTATTCCAGCGGCTTTCATAGGTGTCGCCGCTGATATACAGAAAACGACCGTGGCCCTGTTTTTTGCCGTTCTTCCATGTGCCTTCAAAGCGATCACCATTGGCATAGGTTATGGTGCCTTGACCGTTTGGTTCATCGTTGCTCCAGTTTCCTTCATACCGATCTCCGGTGGCCCGGGTGCCGGTGCCGTAACCGTCTTTGCGGCCCATCTTCCACTGACCGGCATACATGTCTCCGTTTGCCTCGGTAAAGGTACCGTAGCCATTCAACTTGCCGTCTTTCCAGGTTCCTTCAAAATGCTCTCCACTGTCCAGAAACAGTGTTCCCCGGCCGTTGGTGCAGTCACCCTGTACGCAGTTGGAGGCGCAGCCGGTGAGAAAGAGTGTTAAAAAAAAATACTTAAACAGGAAAACCGAACAACACGGTTCATGAAAATCCTCTTTATAAAAAAACCAGGTTATTGATGCAACTCAGGATGCTCCAGTAGGCACGAATAATTTTTAGCAAAAATGGTTCCATTTGCTGACTTCACCACAGGGCCACGGCGTAAAAAATCTAAAAGTGTGGCCTGGATGATGAGACCCGTTTTTTACTCATTTAGCTGAAATCCTGTTCATTTCCGACGAATTATGCTATGGAAAGTGATGATGCCGATAAGCCGGGAAAGGCAAAAGAAAACCCATTTCGTCAGGAATCGTTTTGTACAGGACCAGACCTGCTTTGTCACGGACTGTTTTCGGATAACCGTATGACGAAATCGGGGAAAGTCTCCGCTGAGGTTGCCAGTGAACTGTATGGACAACGTAACCGGCCTGGAAAACGGCATTAAAAACTTGACAACCCAAAACTGTTTAGGCATGTTCATCATCCACTGGTAAAATTTTCTTCCGGCATAAGCCTCTCTATTGATCACAGAAAACACAGAAAGCGACCATGAGCAAAATAACACGACGTCCGTCCATTCCAGCCCCTCTCTCCTATGGTGATTGTCTCAAACACTATACCTATGACCAGGATAAAGTCTGCACCCCCGAGGAGACCATAGCCAGGCTTAAGCAGAAGCTGGCCAATATCAAGCTTGATATCCTGAACGGTGTGCAGCGGGTCGATAGCGGTCGCCTTGATATCCCCGTTTACTTCAGCATCTGCGGCCGGGAAGCCTTTGAGGTTATCCGCAATAAGAAGCAGTTGGGCAAGGGGTGTACCCCGGCGCAGTCCCAGGCCAGTGCCTGTATGGAACTGATTGAGCGCTTCAGCTTTTTCAGATTTAAGCAGGACCCGTCTAATTTTATCCGGGCCACCTACGCCGAACTCATGGCTGAGGGACTGCCCCTGCTGTCCCTCAAATATCTGCTCCAGTCAGTACACGATGAGAGCACCTCGGAGGATACGTTGGCCGAGCTGATCGCTGATATTCCCATCCAGTGGGCCTGGGCCACCAACCTCAATCGGGGCGAGGTGGTCCTGGTTCCTTTTTCCTGGTTCTATGCAATCAATGAATTCAACGGCCCTTCAGCCGGAAACTCCAATGAAGAGGCGATCTTGCAGGGACTCAGTGAGATCGTTGAGCGTCACGTCTGCGCACGGGTAACTCGCGAGCAAATCAAAGCTCCGAAGATCGATCCCGATTCCATCACCGAACCGGTGGCTGCCGAACTGCTGCAGAAATTTACACGCCATGGGATTCAGGTGTATCTCAACGACTTTACCCTTGATACCGGTATCCCTACGGTGAGCGCCATGGCCATCGATCCATCCACCTTTCCGGAGACCAGCGAGATAGTCTATACCGCGGGTACCACCCCGGAACCTAACAAAGCCCTGATCCGCGCCCTGACCGAAGTGGCCCAGTTGTCCGGGGATTTTCATACCAAATCCAACTACGAGGCCAGTGGCCTGCCCAAGCCTCAGTCGCTGGAAGAGGTGGATTATATTGTCAACCCCGGGCGAACCGTAAAGTTAAACGACCTGCCCGATCTTGGCGACAGCAATATGAAGGTGGAAATTGAACGCTGCCTGGCAGCCCTTGGCAGGCTGGACATGGAGGTGTTTCTTGTCGATGTGACTCATAAGGACCTGCAGATACCCGCGATTTACACCATCGTGCCCGGTGCTCATTTCAGGGAACGTTCCATGAGTAGGAATGCCGGACTGTTTGCCGCCAAGCTCGCCCACGAGCAGATCAGCGACCCCGACGCCCAGATTGAGCAACTCAACACCATGAGCGCGATTCTACCCCATGCTTATTTTATCGAGTTTTACCTGGGAAAGAAAAAGGCGGCGGCAAATCGCTTTGAGGAGGCCATGAACCACTTCAACCGAGCCTTGGAGTTGAACCCGGAATCCGAGGATCTTCCCTACATTTATGCCTTCATGGGAGAGAGCCTGAAAGACATGGGCGAGTACCAGGAGGCGATCAGGGTTTTGCATCTGGGGCTTGAGCAGGATGAGAAGAGACAGGACCTGCACAACCTGCTTGGATTCTGCCATTATAAACTGGATGAATATGAAACCGCTGTCATCCACTTTTCACGCAGTATTGAAGAGGACCCTTCTCAGGCTATCGATTTTTTCAACCTCGGGGTCAACCTGCGCAAGCTTGACCGTACTGATGAGGCGATCCACAACTTCAAGATCGCCCTGAGCATGGAGCCATACCTGGAACTGGCCCGCACCCACCTGAGCGAGCTGATTGCCGGGCATAAGGATACGGTTGAAAAAACGTCCACCAGTACCACGGCCTGTTGATGCGACCGATGCCCAGGCATTAATATAAATCGCACAAGCTGCACTAAGGGGCTGTAAGAAAATAACATGGCCAATCTTGCATCTTACCTTCGGGCCATCTTTGAATGTTGTTCAATCGTAAAATCCTCAACGTAGCCAGCTACGCCTGCGGGTTTTCTCAATCACAACATTCAAATATAACCAA
>JAJRQC010000160.1 GCA_024280455.1 Deltaproteobacteria bacterium
GATTCTGAATCTGCGCTTCTTTTTCAGCTGTTGTATCCTGCAAATCCTTGAGCTGGTCACGAACCTCAGCCAGTTGTTTATCCTGTTCCGTCCGTGCCTGCACGGCCTGATCAAGCTGACCCTGTCGCTCCTCGGCAAGGCGTGCCTGCTCGGCAAGCATTTTTTTGTTCTCTGCCAGCTGGTTACTCAGATTCTGAATCTGCGCTTCTTTTTCAGCTGTTGTATCCTGCACATCCTTGAGCTGGTCACGAACCTCAGCCAGTTGTTTATCCTGTTCCGTCCGTGCCTGCACGGCCTGATCAAGCTGACCCTGTCGCTCCTCGGCAAGGCCTGCCTGCTCATCCAGAGAACGGGTAAGCTGGTTGAGCTGAGAATGTACTCTTTTTCTCTCTACATCCTGCTCTGCCTGCAGCTCTACAAGAGCAACCTGAAGCACGTTCTTCCAATCCCTGACAAAAAGAGCCTCTCCCACTGCGGGATGATGATTCTCGGTGACGGCGACACAGCTGAAACCATGCGGTGCCAGATAACTGATGATCTCACTCAGACAGGCATCCGAAACACCGGCTAAGGAATCATCCAGAATCACCCGAACCCGGACAACATCCCATTGCCCTATGGTTTCTCCTGCACCCTTGATGATCGGTAGTGCCGGCATACAGTCAAGGTCTGCCCAGTTTATACTTTCTGCAACAGTCTTATAAGGCGGTTCCGTCAACAACGCATCTAAACGATGTTGCTGAAGAGCCACGGAATCCGTTATTGATAGATTCGGCCATATCCTCTCCCATTGTTCCGGAGGGACGATTCCACTCTCCCATGGATTTGAAGCCTGGTAATATTCTGCCTGGACTTCCTGCTCTCCAATCAAAGCCGAAACCGCCAGCCAGCCATCATGTCGCGCTACCGCATCCTGAAGCGACTCTGTATATTCCGGATCTGCCTCTATACATACAACCTGAGGTATATCCCACTCCTGCCATTTTTTTACGGCGGCATGTCCGTCCCCTGCCCCGACATGCAACATTGCCTGTACAGGGTAGAGATGGCGAAGCAATTGGGCTGCCGAGGATACCGATGAAAAACAGGTTGTTGTTGATTTTTTCATGGTCGTTCGATTCGGATTAAATCGTTTTCATCGCCTTCAGAAGGTAAATGTGTGTCGGCCAGCATGAAATCATGGCCGTCGTAGTACCCATGCTGCACATAGTGAATCAGGGCTGAAGCAACAGTGCCCTGACGTACAGCCTCTGCCACGTCTGGATACTCCTGCAGATACGTCTTTCCATCAAAATATGCCAGTGGAAAAGTCTCTATCCCCCCACCAATTCTGCTGATCTTACGTTTGAGTTGGAGCCGCCGGTAGCTGGTATCCGGCCAGTTTATCCGCAGGCGGGGAGTAACAGGAAGAATGGAAAGGCTGTACACCGCGATACCAAGGGGACGGTCGTCAGGAGATTCAGCAGCAACATCACATGGTTTAACCATCTTTGACAGAACAATAGCCAATTCTATTTCCAGGGAATGTGGTTCAGGAGTTGCCGGCAGCTGCACTACGACATACTTCTGACTGAGTGTATCATAGACGTTATGGTTGACCTGTTCACCATCCACTTCAAAATGTAAACCCTTTAACTGTTCCGGGGCCACTACCTGTTCATAATGAATCACCAGCAATTGATCCTTATCTCTTTTGACAGGTAACCGTAAGGTTGCCCTGGGCTCCGGCCCAGACCAGCGTAATGGTTTTCCCTCCACCTCTTCAACAGGGTACCAGTTCTCCTCGGAAGAGAGTCCGCTCATGAACAGTTTTATTCTGCCATCGGATTGAACCTGTGCGGCCTGCTCTTCTTGTTTGGCTTGAGATTCCTGATAAAGAAGAAAATAATGCTCCAGTTCTTCCTGCACCTGGTGCAGCTGAAGGAGCAGCAATTCATTTTCCTGCTCCATCTCTCTACTTTTATCTCGCAACAGTTCCAATTCGGATGCATTGTGCCCCTGGCCCTCGACAAATGCACTCATCTCTTTTTGTAAGGTCTCAATTTTCTTTTTGTATTGATCGACCTTTTTTCCGCTTGCCTCCAACTGCTTTTTCAGCTCTGCCTGCTGGTTGGCGGAATCCGCCTGTTTCTTCTGACTGTCTAAAAAAGTGGATTCCAACTCTTCCTGTACCTGATGCAGCTGCAGCAACAGCAGTTCATGCTCTTCCCGGCATTGCTCGAGTTCAGTAGACTGTTCTCGCAATTGGCGTTCCTGTTTAGTCAATGCATCTGTGTACTGTTGCCGCTGTTGGGTTACCTTTAAGGAGAGATCCTGATATGCTGACCAGGCGCTATCAATAAGATCTGGTGATTCGTCCTCTGCAGGTTGCGTAGCCGTGGCCTGGATTTCACGGTACAGGTTGTACACATCAGCCCGGTCTTTCAAAAAACACTGTGCCAGAACACAACCAATGGTGTCAGGTTCCTGATGTTCAGAATCTATCGAGGGTACATCGACCTGCAGGGAAAGAGCAAAGCGATCGTTACAGAGGTTCAGCAGGTCCGAAGAATCTGACAGACCGGCATTTCTATTCACAAGAAGACATCGTTCTCTGTTTCTATTATAAAAACGAAGCAGTTGCGTATTGATGGAAAGCCATTGATCAGCCGCAATCTCACTCAACGGACCTTCTTCATGCTGCATGAACCGGGCGAAATCTTCTTCCGGAGTGGAATAGACTAAAACAAAATAAATATTCTGGTCCAGAGATTGCCAGAAATCCAGCAACCATGTACTGAAAGAATTTGTCCATCCCCACACCTGCTGGTTCAGATTATCCTGCAGGATGCCCAGGGCCTGCTGTCCCCATATTTTTCCCGGGTGTACAGGCTGCCCAATGAATGAAGACCGATTATCCGCTTGACCGACCTTTTCCAGCTGGGCATGAAAAGACTCTATAGTCGCCTGGCCCCTGACCGGATTGATTGGCGGCTGTATACCGGCGGCCTTGAGGACGGTACCCACCTGTTCAAGACCGGTCCATGGAGTTCCTGTACAAACGACGACTTTCATTCCTTTTTCCTCATCCGAGTTGCAGGATTATATTTTTATTTGATTACAAACAAAACTCAGCCAAGAACAACTTCCTGGATCCCCGATAACAGCACTCGGGGATGACGAGCAAGAATTGGGGTCAAAGAATTGGGGTCAGGTCTTGAATTGTTATTTTTTATCCTTCAAGACCTTGCTGATCGTTGTGTAATGAAGCCCAAGTTGTTCAGCAATTTCTTTCAAAGTATAACCGTACTCCATGTGAGCACGTACAATCTGCTTATTACGGTCCGCCTTGTTCTTAATAGTATTCTCCAAAAAAAGATGCTTGAGAACTGGCCTACCGAGAAATCTCTGGCTCCGAGAAATCTCGCCAATCTCTTGTACATCACCTATTCTGCTCTGGATATCAGCAATAAATTCAGTTCCACCAAAAATGATTTGGCCGGTCAGTTGATCCCATGGATTGTCGACCTTTCTTGACATACCATCAGCAACAAATTGCCGATATGCTCTGCGCACCTCATTTTTTTTGTTGCCGAACTGACCAAGTATCCAATCTACAGTCAAAAAGTGAGGCGGCTTCACAGCATAGCCAGTCGCATTATAACTGCTCCACATCCATGCTCCGGGGGCATCAACCATTCCAGCACGAACCGGATTCAGAACGATGTACCGGCATAACTCCATCAAGTACTCATTTTTTTCAACGAGTATTGATTTGTACCGCCCCTGGAAGACATGACCAACCCGACCATGTTGACGATTGAACCGCTGGGTATAGAGCCCATTGAGCTGCCGCATTCCCTGGCTCAGGTTTGGATCCGGTGTTTCTATCAGTAGATGATAGTGATTACTCATTAAACAGTAGCTGTGGCAAAGCCAGTTATATTTTTCAACGACTAGTGTCAGCACATCAAGAAACACTTGTCTGTCTGTATCGTCAATAAATATATCAGCTCGTGCATTTCCTCTGGACGTAATGTGATATGCCGCTCCAGGATATTCTATGCGAAGTGGTCTTACCATATAGTGAACGTATCACAACAAAAACCTTACTTCAAGACCTGACCCCTTTTCCCTGAGGAATGGGGATGTCACGACAAGACACCCCTTGACACCCATGAATTTTACGAGTAGCCTGGAAGAATCATGGATAAAAATCGATTCCTCGAACAAAAAGTCTCTCGTTTGCTGACAATGTTTCCTGTTGTTGCTGTTATTGGTGCACGTCAATGCGGCAAGTCCACCATGGTTCGAAAAATCTGCCCGGAATGGACGTATTACGACCTTGAAAACCCTAATGATTACCAGCTAATCAGTTCCGACCCTGTTGCCTTTTTCACGATCAACAGCAACAAGATCATTATTGATGAAGCCCAGCAGTATCCAGAGCTTTTCAAGGTATTACGAGGAGTGGTGGATGAAGACCACAACAGCAAGGGGCGTTTTATTCTCACGGGTTCCAGTTCACCGGAAATCGTCAAGGGGATTACAGAAAGCCTGGCCGGCAGGATTGCCACCATAGAGATGTGGCCATTTAAACGAGGTGAATTTCTGCAACAACCGGTTTCCCCGCTTTACAGCATGATTGTTGAAAACAAGGGCATTGACGATCTGATCAGCCTTTCTACCCCCGCTAACCTGAGCCAGGCAATGGAGATCTGGCTCAAAGGCGGGTTTCCAGAGCCTCTGATCCACTCAAGGAAGGATAAGGATTATTACAAATTCTGGATGGAAAACTACATTAAAGATTACATCGGCCGAGATATAAGAGCTCTATTCCCCAGATTAAACATCCATAATTTTCAACGTTTTCTCCTGTTACTTGCCCAGTTTTCAGGGCATCAGCTCAACATGAGCAATATTGCCCGATCTCTCGAGATAAGCGTCTCCACGGTTAAAGACTATCTTGACATTATCCACCAAACATTTATCTGGCGCAATCTTCCTCCTTTTGAAAAAAATCCGCTAAAAAAAGTCCAGAAGGCGAAGAAAGGTTTTTTTCGCGATCAGGGACTACTCCACTACCTGCTTCGTATTGACACCCTTGACAATCTGCTCCTTCAGCCCGTTGCAGGATTCTCTTTTGAATGCTATGTCATCGAAGAAATAATTCGTGGTTTTCAGGCAACCATGGAGACAGGATTAGAATTCAGCTACTACCGAACCGTGGATAAATCTGAGGTAGATCTGGTTATTGAAGGATTTTTTGGCCTATTGCCCATTGAAATCAAGCTGACTTCGGCAATCAAGAAGCAGGGACTTCGTGGCCTGGAAAACTTCATTGCAGATACCGGTGCCGAATTTGGCATTGTCGTCAACCGGGGCACGACGGTTCGACTGCTTTCTGAAAAAATCATACAGATCCCTGTTCATTACCTATAAAGACACCTCCGCCTCCCTTACAAAATCAGGCCAACGACCGACCGCCTCCTCAACCTCTTCAATAGACCGCGGGTAGACCGAGGGGGTCAACCTTGTTGGACTCATAAAAAGTCAAAATGTCACTTGCACAGTCCGTAATTACAAGGAGATACGACCTGTCCGCGGGTACATTCCCCATTTTGTTGCAAAGAGAAAAACACTCTTGTTTGGGTTGACTTTTGGTGGGCGGTGCCCACCCTACACGCTCCAGTTTGTTGTTTTGTGGCTTCTCGAAGTCTCACGAGTTCCCTTGTCATGTGGACATTGCCACACCACTACCGGAAGTCTTCGCTATCTACGACACCGACAAATCTTTACTTTTACCGAAACCACCAACCTAAACCTATGCCGGAAAATTTACACGCTGAACTCACCTCCTGGTAATCACTCTTCACCGCCGGAGCCTACCGAATCCTGGCTGTCAAAACGACGGGTGTCGCGAAGGACACTCCGCTGTTCAACCCACGGAAAAAAGCCCATAACTCCAGTTGCAATCAGGTGACACTCCAGCCCAAAAGGCAGATAGCCCAGATAGCCGAGGATCGGCATGGCAAACAGGTGGTAACGGTCAACATACGGTATGGAATACTGCCAGCGGGCAAGACTCTGCCAGTTCCACAGCTCCCAGAAAAAACCGCAGACAGGGGCTGCAAGAGCCGGCAGAAGAATGAACTGCCAGTCGCCGGCTTTAATCCGATCTATCAGAGTTTCACGGCCGGTAGCAATCTGCAGGGCAGTCATGGCCAGGATCGGCGAAATCCATACCAGGGGAAAAAGGTAATTGGGCCAGATGGCAAGACCGCCGCAACTGATACCGGCAAGCAACCACAGGGGAACACTCCATAATGATGATGTTTTCCGCCTGTCCTTCTCCTCCACGGCTCTGGAAGAACCCGGGAACCTAAAAACCGTTTTCAGGAGCTCCGTCGTCGAGACCACGGCCGGAAGAACGGTTGAAAAACAGACCGTAGCATGCAGCACATAATCAAGAGCCGTAAAACCGTCAATCCCCACATAATACCAGTTCTGGACAAAGCGGTTCAACCATTCAAAATACCACCAGAACAATGCACTGACAGGAAACAGCAGCAGAAACCGGCCGGGATGTTTTATGACCAGACAGCTGCCGGAACGCTTCCAGGTGACACCATTGACCGACAGAATATAGCCCAGCCAGAGCGGAGTAAAGGTATATGGCTGCAGGTCGGCAAACCAGGAAAACCTGTTCCAGGCCAATATCCAAGAAGATACAACAACCAGAACACCCAGGCATCCCCACCACGGGAACGCCCGTTGTTCCCCGTCTCCCCTGCACAACAGGCTTTTAGACAGGACAAAGCCGACAAACAGGACGACCGAAATAAATACTCCTGTACCTATGGCAAAAACAGTCCCATTGAATGGTTCATGCCCTACATATCGTGTCAGGGGCGGCAACTCAAGGTATCTGCCGATTGGTTGACCGGTGACAAGCACACCGATCAATGGTGCCCCGACAAGGGCAGCTGCCGTGAGGGCGTATAGGGAAAAATGCGACTTTTTGTTCCGCATGTTTTGTCAGCCTTGGCCTGCGCTCTCCGGAAAGCGTTTTAAGGAAGAATCTTATCACCACTGAAGTTCAGCAAAGTGTATAGCTTTTGGAAACACCCCAACGTCATGCCCAAAATCGCGTCATCCCCGAGTGCTGTTGTCGGGGACGGTCATCCAGAAAGGTTGGTCTGCTCACTGGATATATCCTGGATCCCCGCCAAAAGCATGCGGGGATGACGGAAAATTACAATATGACAAAGTAGAAATAAAGATTTGATGTAACCTGGAAAGATTACGATTTGACAACTCACGCCGCCGAGAACATCAGCTGCGGGAGATTTCCTGCCAGCTCCCTTCAATAAAGATTTCCTGGGGTTTAAAGGCAGCCTTGTACTGCATCGCCGGCACATCATCTATCCAGTAGCCAAGATAGAGCGGATCAATCCCGTGATTGTGACAGAAATCTATCAGATACAGAACATTCAAGGTACCGGGACTACGCCCCCCCTGATCAGGATCAAAAAAGAAATAGACCGCGTTCATCCACTGTTCCGAACCATCGACAATGGCAACGCCAAGCAGCTGGTCACCGATCCGGTAGCGGATCTCGAAACAATGGGTCACGCTGGTGATGAAAAAACCGGTATAATAACTCTCAGCCGTGCTTTTTCCGTCCGGAAACCGGGCCTGTAAAAAGCGGTCGAGCAGGGTAAGGTTTTCCCCGGACATGGTCAGAGGGGCCACGCCGACGGTAACATCTCTGTTCTTCTTCCAGACCCGCCTCTGGTTACGATTGGGACGAAAGGACTCTGGTCGAATACGGACCGGTACGCAGCTGCTGCACGAGGGACAGTGCATGGCGTACATGCAGTTGCCGTTTCTCCGGTAGCCGTTTTCAAGAAAATGGCCGACCGCGGCGTCATCAAGGGAGGTAAACATGGCCTGATGATAGACGGACTTCTGCTCAAGCCCGTAGGGGCACCCTGTGGAGATATCAACAAAATACTGTTCTAAATCCTGACCGATCGCCATGGTTTATAAAAAAGGTACCAGGTTTGAGGTGTTAGGTTTCAGCTACAACCATTCAATCCTGTCGGTTGTAGATACTGGGTGTTCGTCCCCGGCATACCATCCATCAGGGTTCAAAAAGAGCAATTTTGCATTCATTGGCGGCTTGTATCAACCCTGAATCCTGAGTGGCAATCGGCAACCCTTTCCGCATGGCCAGATCAAGATACAAAGCGTCATATGTTGACATCCGTCGTTGACGGGCAAGTACCAGGATTTCTCTTGTCATTCTCCCTGGTGGTATATGTGCTACCGGCTTAATTCATGATGGACTCGTAAAAAGTCAAAACAGCCATTTGCACTGTACGGAATGACCACCCTGGATCCCCGATAACAGCACCGTCGTTACATACATCGTAACCACTCGGGGATGACGGGCAGTGGTTATGCCTTCATTTTTAGTGGGTTAAAACAACACGTTGACGCATGATCGCCCGCAGGGCGGGCTCCTACAAGTCAGGCCTCTGTCTGTAGCGCCGCGCAAGAAGAGTGAAGGTCCCGCCACCGAAGCTTGAAGGGATTACACCAGTCCCTGGTCAAGCATGGCGTTGACCACCTTGACAAAACCGGCAATATTGGCCCCGGCCAGATAATTTCCCTCCATTCCGTACTCAGCAGAGGCATCAACACAGGTGGTATGGATTGATTTCATAATATGTTTCAAACGGCCCTCCACCTCCTCACGCGGCCAGGAGAGCCGCATGGAATTCTGCGCCATCTCGAGCCCTGAGACTGCAACTCCACCGGCATTGGCGGCCTTGCCCGGCCCATAAAGAAGTCCCTCTTCAAGAAAAACCTCGGTCGCGCTGGGAGTGGAGGGCATGTTCGCCCCCTCGCAGACCAAACGAACCCCGGCCTTGACAAGATTTTTTGCATCCTGCTCATTAATCTCATTCTGGGTGGCACAGGGCATGGCACAATCGGCCTGATGGGTCCACAACTGATTATAACCGAGTTCCGGATCTGCTTCAGTAAAAACCGCCCGTGGATATTGCTCACAGTATTCGCGTATGCGGCCGCGACGGATATTTTTCAGCCGTTTAACAAATTCCAGTTTTTCCCGGTCAATCCCCTCTTCATCATAGATATAGCCGGAGGAGTCGGACAGGGTCACCACCCGACCGCCAAGCTGAACTATTTTTTCAGTGGTAAACTGGGCCACGTTGCCGGATCCTGAAACCAGACAGGTCTTTCCTTCAATGGAATCGCCGGCGTGGGCCAGCATTTCGGCGGCAAAAAAAACCACCCCGTAGCCGGTGGCTTCGGGCCGGATCAAACTGCCTCCCCAGTCCAGGCTCTTGCCGGTCAACACCCCGGTGAACTCGTTGCGTAATTTTTTATACATGCCGAACAGGTATCCGATCTCCCGGGCGCCGACCCCGATATCACCGGCCGGGATATCGGTATTGGGACCGATATGGCGGGCCAGTTCGGCCATAAAGGACTGGCAGAAACGCATGACCTCCGCGTCCGTCCTTCCCTTGGGGTTGAAGTCCGATCCTCCCTTGCCGCCCCCCATGTGCAGAGTGGTCAGAGAATTCTTAAAGACCTGCTCAAAGGCAAGAAACTTGATAATCGACAGGCTGACTGAGGGATGAAAACGCAGACCACCCTTGTACGGGCCGATGGCCGAGTTCATCTCCACCCGATAGCCCCTGTTTACATATACCTGCCCCTGATCATCCATCCACGGAACCCGGAACATGATCACCCGTTCCGGCTCGGTGAGCCGTTCAAGCACTGCCTGCCTTCGATATTCCGGGTTGCGCTCAAAAACCGGCCGCACGCTTTCCATCACCTCATGAACGGCCTGATGGAATTCTTTCTGCTCAGGGTCACGCTGAACTATACTGGAAAAAATCTGTTCCATGGATTCACCTGTTTCGTTCGAGGTTCACTATCAATCGATAGGTTTCCTCGTAGATGGTTTTTCTAGGGCCGACGGCGACGAGTTCAACAATTCTATCCGGCCCCGTCTTGTAGATAATTCTAAAACGACCGACACGGTAACTCCTCAAACCGTCAAGTTCCAGCTTCAAAGTTTTACCAACGTCGGGGTCGTGAATAATTTCATCCAGAGCCGCCCGGACTTTTTTCTTTAATCCGGGATGCATCTTTCGTATGAAACCGACGATCGGATCGGGGATGCACAACAAGTGCCCGGTATTCATATCTCTTATTCCCGGAAGAGATCTTCGAGCGTATACAGGTTGGACTTGTTCTTTTTCAACGCCGTCAATCCATCCTGGATTTCCGCCATCAAATTGTCGTCAAAACGGACAATTGATGTCTCCTTCCAGCTCTCAAACTCATCCGGACTAATCAAAACTGCAGCAGGACGTCCATTTTTAGTGATGATAATTTCCTCATCAACTGCAGCCACTGATTCAACCAGCGCACTGAGTTTCATCTTTGCTTCGGACAACGAAAGAGTCTTCATGGAACACCGCCTTTTATGGCCTTAAGCCTTCTTGGTCTTAATAGTGGTTAACTATAATTTAACCTATTTTTAGCGATTCAACAAGAGAATCAATCTTAACACCTCTGCGGCATGCAACTCTCGATTTCAGGGACAAGCGCTGATTAAAGGGATGCACCCGCAAAAAGTACTGCCTCGGATGTATGGCCGTCCACCTTCAACGTAAAGTCGTCGGGCAGTCGTGCATGCACAGTATAATCGCCCTGATAGACGATTTCCAGTTCTTGAAAAAAGTTCCAGTCAATAAACTCCTGGTCCGGCCCGGGACCGGAAGCAGGCGATCCGTCATCGACCATCAGGTATGGAATCCCCAGCGAGGTGATATTCTGGAAAAAATGCGAGCCCTGGGAGGGTTCGGCCTGAAGACTGCTGTTCTGCAGCTCGACAATGGCTCCGACCCCGGAGATGTCACCCCACTGAACCGGAATTCCGAGCCAGGGGTCGGCAGTTCCCCAGCGGCCGGGGCCGATCAACAGATAGGGCTGGTCCAGCTTGTGCAGCCGTTTGTTTACGCGGCTTATCTCTGCGGCAATCTTCCGGGTCAATGCGCTGTCAAACTTCTCGGGCCTGACAAAAACCACATCGCGCATGCTTTCAAATCGCCCATGGCCCAGGGCCCGCTTTGAACGAAGTACACCGGCTGTTCTGTCCCTGTCGCCGATCTCAACCTGAAGATTCTCACTGCCGGTGACAATGGGGCGGATCTGGAGAAAATAGAAGACATTGCGCGAGGGATCCCGGCGCAGATCAACGGCAAATTCAATTTCCACCTCACACCCCATACCCGCTTTGCCGATGGCCAGCAGCTCCTGCAACAGATCGGCCAGGGGATACCCGTCATATTTTAAAATTGCGGCAAAGGTCGGCACCTTAATCCCGGGCAGGTCACCATCACGTATGCGATGCTCCTCCGGAGAGTAGGTCGAAGAGAGCAGCCGGACCGGATAGTCACGGGCGGCTTCATCAACGGCCCGGCGGATCAGGTTTCCCTGCTCTCGTGAAAAGAGTTCAGGACGCGAGCAGTCCAGGCTGTACATCCAGCGCTGGGCATTTGTAAGAATATCATCAACCGTGGAAAACTGAGGTAGGTTCTGTGGAAACGCAGGCGAAAAACGCAGGCTCTGCTCGCCCTCGACAACGGTTTTACCAAAACCCAGGGCAATATGCGCTATACCACCTGCGGAACGCATGGGCGCAACCGGATAGTAATTATAGGACTGGGCAACGCCGGAGATAGCCGGATAAAAAAAGTCGCCGTAGCGATTGCCGACCAGCTGTTGAATAATGACGGCCATGGAATCATCCCGGCCCTGGCCGATGGCATGGGAAAAGGCCCGGGGCCCTGCAAACCTGGTCGAGGCATAGACCAGTTGCACCGCCTGTTGCAGCTGGTGAAAACGAACCTCAAAATCATCAGCGCCGTTAACCAGCATAAAGGTGCTGTAGAGGCCTGCGTAGGGACGAAACTGGGCATCTTCAAGCAGGCTCGAAGAACGAACCGAGAGCGGTCCCTCTATTTTCTTCAGAAAAGCCCGCAGATCACCTTCAAGCCAAGCGGGCAGCGGACAGCGGAGAAAACGATCGGCAATATCGTCATCGCTTTCCCCTTCCCGCGGGTGCAGGTTGTTGTCGGCGATAAAGGCATCAAAACCATCAGCCCCGATGATGCAGGTTTTCGGAACCTTGACCGTATGCTCGGACAGGACGGAATTCTGGCGGATAGAATGATATATGCGAGTCGCAATAAAGGCTATCCCTCTGGCCTTGCCCCCCATGGACCCTTTGCCGATCTTGACCATATCCATGATTTCCGGATCAAAGCCTTCACGGTCAAACTGGGCGATCACCCCCTGCTGGCGCAGTCTGCGCAGGGCATGAATCTTAAACAGTAAATCCTCGCGGAGGAGCTCGCCATTGTCCACATCTTTGTAAAAGCGTTTGTGGAGGCGGGCGGCCAGGGCTATTTCCGCCCGCGCCATGATCCAGTTGGAAAAATGGTTATTGCCGGCATGATAGAGAATGGATTCCTCCGGCACGATTTTCAACTGTTCTTCAAATGCGTGCAGATTACCGGCCCGGCCGACTTCAGTGCCATCCGGCAGGCGAAAGACAAAATCCCCGAATCCGAGGTAGCGCAGAAAAAAATCATGAATTTTTCCCCGGATATTTTCATCGGTTTTATCGACAAACACCGCCGGGATCGCTTCAGCCGGCAGCCTGTTTTTTTGCTCGGTACTGAGCAGGAGCAACGGCAGGTCAGGACGTTTGCGGCGGAACTTTCTTAAGAGCTGCAAGCCGGCGTCATCACGGAGCGTTCCTCCTCTGGGGAAGCGCGCATCGGACATCACACAGTAGATATACTGCCGGTAGCGGCGAAAAAGCTCCCAGGCCTCCTCATAGGTTGAAGCAGTGAGAATTTTCGGCCGGGCCCGCATCTTTAAAAGCCGATGTTTTTCATTGAGGCCCTCGTCGAGAACGGACTGGGTCTGGCGGACGACTTCCGCATACAGCATGGGCAGCAGGCGGGATCTGTAGAGGGCGGAATCTTCAACCAAGAGAATGACCCGGACCATGGCCTTTTTGGTATCGGCATCGACGTTGAGCCGGTCTTCGACATTCTTGACAATGGCAAGAAGAATACCGGAATCACAGCACCAGACATAGGTGTTGTCGATCCAGGGCACAGTGTTGCCGTCAGCCTCGACAACGGCGTCCCGGACCGAATGCGTCAGTAAAATAACCGGCAGCTCAGGATATTTTTTTTTGACCTCGGCCCCAAATCGACATCCGTCCATGCCGCCGAGATGGGGCATGGTGATAACCAGATCAAAAAACCTGTCCGATAAAATTTTCAAGGCCTGCTCGGCGGTTGCAACCCTGGTAATTCGGGGCGGACGACTGAGATTAAGGCCGTAGTACTCGTTGATGATCCGTGAGGCCAGGGAGTCATCTTCTTCCATAATATAGGCATCATATGGGCTTGACACCAGAAGGATCTCCTGGACCTTGACCGACATCAACTCATAGAAAAAACTGAAATGCGGATCAAAATCGTCAATATAGTGAATCTGCTGGTCGGTTCCGGAAGGATTCATGCTCGATTCTCTGAAAAAAAGGTTTCCCGTATCAATTCCGCCGGAGTATTGACATTGCGCCAGGATCCATGCAGAGGCAGGGGTGGTTGAGGGGTGATCACTCCGGCCCGCCCGGCCAGACCACTGATGCGCAGAACTCCCCTGGAAGCAAGATCTTCCACCGGGTGCAGGCAGCGAAAATCATACCAGGCCAGTAACGGTTCAAGATATCCATCTCCCTTTAAATCGGGCAGAACAGCGCGAACCCCTGGGGCCCGCTGTGCTTTCAACCAGGCGAAGGCCCGGAAATCAATATCGGGTTGATCGCAGGCAGCCACCAGCCAGGAAACCATGGGCTGCCAGCGCAGGGCGGCAAGAAGTCCGGCCATGGGCCCGGCTAACCCGGGCACGTCAGGCAGGCAGGGCAGATGGACAAGAGAAGGCGGGATCTCGCCGCTTCCGGAAAGCACCACCTGCTCCACCTGGGATTCCAGTTTGGCAACCGCCCGCTCAATCCAGGTTGTTCCGTTCTCTTGAATCAGATGCTTGGGCTGCCCCATACGGCTGCTTTTTCCACCGATCAACAGGCAACCGTACACCGGAACGCGCTTGCACTGCCGGTCAAGCCACTGTGATATCCAGTCAAAAATCGGCTCAACCCGTCGCTCTTCCGGCTGGATTATATGGAGAATCCGGCCTGCATCTTCAGGGGGGGCGGAATGGCCGCGGCCCAGCAGCCAGATCTTGGCGACCTGCGTACTGGCATGACCTTCGACCAGCACCAGGTCATAATCCAGGCAGAGGCTGCGCAGAAACGAAAAAAAACCGGTGGTTTCATGGCGTCGAAAAAAATGTTCTTCGCCAAAAAGGGCGACATCGGCCCCGGCCTGAAAAAAACGGTCGCTGTCCTTACCCGGAGCATCAACCTGCACCCTATGGGCCCCATGCTTTACCACCGCGACCCGGATACCCCGGGCTGAAAATTTCGGGATCAGGGCCTCAATCAGGGTGGTTTTCCCGGCCCCGCTGCTACCGCAAAGCCCGATAATCGGCAAGTGATCCAGATCCAGCCCGGCCGTCATCAGTGGATCCATTGCAGCTGCCCTTCCATGGGAAAAACACCACTTTCCCGACCACGGCGGAGAAGTTCCTGCACTGCCTGTATTCCCTCATCGCCGAGCTGTTCGGAAAAATCATTTACATACAGGTCAATATGGTTGCCGATCACCCGGCTGTCGAGTTCCTGGGCGTGAGCACGGATATACTCCCTGCCCTGCTCCGGGTGCCGCCGTATCCAGCGCAGACTCTCTCGAATCCCCTGGTCGATTTCAAGAAGCAGGGAGCTGTCCAGTGAGGCCCGGGCTACAATACAGCCCAGTGGAATTGGATATCCGGTCTCCTCCTCCCACCAGTTTCCCAGATCCCGGACGCAATGCAGTCCTTTTTCCTGATAGGTAAACCGTCCTTCATGGATAATTACCCCGCCGTCTACATCCCCGTTTTGCACCGCCTCCATGATCCGGTCAAAACGAAGGACAACGGTTTCAGTGACTAAAGGGGCATACAGCTTCAACAGCAGGGCTGCGGTGGTGTGGGTACCGGGAATGGCTATTCTGCTCTGCCTCCGGGGGGCAAATCCTTTTTCCCGGGCAACCAGCAACGGTCCACAGCCACGACCAAGGGCGGCACCGGCGGAGAGCATGACATACTGATCAAGTGTATAGCCAAGGGCGTGGAAAGAGAGCTTGGTCACATCCAGTTTTGTCTCCAGGGCCCAGCGATTCAACTGCTCTACATCGGCCAGCACCGGTTCCTTAAAGGAGACCCCAGACAGGGGAACATGGCCGTGGGTCAGGGCATAGAAGATAAAAGTATCATTGGGACAGGGCGAGTAGCCGATGCTCAGTTTTTTCTGTTCAGGATTCACAATTCAAAGTCTACGGTTTCGGTTTACTTTACGATTTACGGTTTACAGCTCCTCACGTTCCATGGTCTTATTTTCCGGTCTGTTCAAATATTCGGCAACAAGAGCAGCAACTTCTCCAGCCCGACGACAGGCCTCTTTCAACTTCCAGCGCCCGGTATTTCGATCCTCGACAAAATTACTGATGCAGCGCAACTCCAGACAGGGCAGGTTAAATCCCACACAGACCCGGGCCACGGCGGCTCCTTCCATATTTTCGCACAGGGCCTGGAACTGATCCGCCAGCATCTCCCCTCGTTTCCGGGTTCCGGAAACACAGCTCACGGTGACAAACCGCCCTGGTCTGTATGGTATTTTGTTCTGCTGCAGAAAAAGAGTTGCCCGCTCCAGTAACCTTTTATCCAGAAAAAACCGGTCCCTGATGCCAAGTTCCGGGGCAATAAAAGATTCAATCCGGTCCTGATGACAGATACCGAGATCACCAAGAATTTCCTCCTCCGCCAGACAAATATCCAGCATCCCGGCCCCGTCGTCCTCGGACCGAAGGTAAGCTCCGGCGATACCAAAATGGATAATGCCCTGCACATTGCCCGGATCCCGGCTAAGACGGGAGGTCAGGGTGAATGTCGTTTCCACCAGGCCGACACCGGTGACCAGGAGCTCAAAATCCGCCGCATCGGCACAGGACCGGGTAAAGGCCCGCATCTCCATATCTGTTGCAGCGGCAATGAGAAACAAGAACAACAACCTCCAGCAAAAAAATCAATCTGATTACGTACAAAGCTCAGCCATTAACAAATTCCTGGATCCCCGACAACAACACTCGGGGATGACAACACTTGCGACTCCTTTATATGAGAAAACAGGAAAACAGGACGGAAAACAGGACGGAGGAAAACAGGGGACAGACCCCTATTTTTATTCTGAATTTTTTCTCTGCCTGTGTCGGCAAAGAAAAAATTGGGGTCTGTCCCCTGTTTTCCTCCTGTTTTCCTGACGCTCCTTTGCGGCATCATAGCACAGACCGTCCGTTGCAGGCAATAGATCTTGACCTTGTCGTCAGGTTGTGTATGTATCGCCATCATCTTTTTTATTATTCCGAAAATGGCCTCGAAGATGTAACTTTTCAGGCTATTTTCATCGCTCGTTGTGGCTGTGACGTTAAAAATCTGGTCCAGCCATGCTGGTTACAGCAAAGAAAAAACCGAGAAAATTTAGATTATTTCAGCTTATACATCGGAGACTTCCCCCCAATTTTTCAGTTCAAAAAAATTTTTCAGTTCAAAAACAATGAACAGTGACTTCAACCTTACAGCCTACGATTACGAGCTCCCCCCGGAGCACATAGCCCAGCAGCCGACGGAACATCGGGATCAGTCACGCCTGCTTGTTCTGGAAAACGAGAACAACAAGCTGGTTCATACCCGCTTTGCGTCCATCCTTGATTACCTGCGTCCCGGCGACCTCCTGGTTCGCAACAACACCCGGGTCTTCCCTGCCCGCCTCATAGGTCAAAAAGAAACAGGCGGCCGGATTGAAATACTGCTGTTGGAATATCCCGGAAACGGAATCCGAAAAAGCCCCCATTCCGCCTGGTATTCAGTACAGTCCCTGGTGCTGGTAAAGAGTTCCAAACGTCCCAGGGTCGGTTCCACCCTCTTTTTCTGTGAAGATATGGAGGCAAAGGTTCTGCAGCTGCGTGAAGACGGCAAGGTAGAAATTGAATTTTGCTACCGCCCCGGCACTGATCGTTCTCTTGACGACCTGCTTGCCCGTCACGGCCAGATCCCATTACCGCCCTATATCAGACGACCGCAGGGAACAACCGACAGCGACAGTCGCCGTTATCAGACCCGTTACGCCGAGGAAACCGGATCCGTGGCCGCCCCGACTGCGGGCCTGCACTTCAGCGACAGCCTGCTGAAAAAAATTCAACAAAAAGGCGTGGAAAGCTGCGCAATCACCCTCCATGTCGGCTATGGCACCTTTGCTCCGGTACGCTGTGAAAACATAATGGAGCACAGGCTGCACCGGGAATATGTGGAGGTGTCGGCTGAAACGGCTGAAAAGATCAACCTGGCCAAGGCAGCAAACAGAAGAATATGGGCGGTGGGCACGACGACGGTGCGGACATTGGAATTTGCCGCAGACAAATCAGGCAGAGTACAACCAACTGCTGAGCCATGCGGGTTATTTATCTATCCAGGCTTCCGGTTTCAAATAGTGGACAACCTGATTACCAACTTTCACCTGCCCCAGTCTTCACTGCTCTTTCTTGTCGCCGCCTTAGTCGGGAGAGAACGACTGCTGGACAGTTACAGAGAGGCAGTCACCCAAGGTTACCGTTTTTTCAGCTACGGTGATGCCATGGCGATCATACAAAAATAAGTACCGGTCGCAAAAGGAATGCGACTGGTACGGTATAACCGTCAAGCTCAGGCCAACTACTGCGCATACATTAGGAATTTTTTCCGTAGCCTTCACCTTGGCGATAACCAGTTTTTTGTAGGGTGGGCACCGCCCACCAGCAGGAAGTGGGTTACAATAATCGCTACTTCGCCGGAAGGTCGTTGCTACAGATAGAGCGCAGCTGGATTCGGCAGCTTTTTTGGTGGGCCGTGCCCACCCTACTTTTTTGTATCAGCCAATGACAATTTTTCCTTAACTTGACGGCTATGGCCGGTACGGTAAACAGTCTGTCGGGTTATCAGGAGGCAGTGGCGGATGCCGGGCAACTTGCACAAGGGGCCTTGCCACCTTTGCAGGGCGGTGTGGAGGGACTGCCAGTGGAGGTAGTTGTTTTTTCCTTTCCCTTTTTCTCCGATATGCCGCTATAGCCATCGGCATACCAACCGCCACCTTTGAGTTGAAAGGAGCTCACTGAAATCAGTTTTTTTACTTCGCCCCCGCACTCAGGGCAGGTGGAAAGCGGTTTGTCGGTCATCTTCTGCTGTACCTCATGGACCTTTTCACATTGCGGGCACTCATACTCATAAACAGGCATCACTATACCTCATAAAAAATACTGGGAAATTAAGTCATTACTAGAATAACGTACATTTAATTACCCCTCACAGTAATTCCACCGTCCTCCTCTGTCAACCCCTGGAAGTCGATCAGGTCTCCCGGAATCAGCGCCAATAATGAGCAACAAATAATTACAAACGGTTATAAATACAAAAACAATACAAAGAAAAAAACGTCAACCGAGGTAGTGTTGTTTTTTTGTTTTCTTCCGCTATCTTTTTCATTCCTGAAACATCATCAAAGATTTTTCAATAAACCAGCATGGCTGGACCAGATTTTACAGGTCACAGCCACAACAAAGAATGAAAATAGTCTGACATGACACAGCTTCGCGGGTTATTTTCAATAAAAAAAACAGGGAGAAACCGGCAAACCCCTTGCAATCATTGAGTTGATAGCCTATGTTCCTTTTAACTTTTGAAAGTTCCAGACAATATATACATATTATTATGAGAAGGAGAAAGATAAATGGGAAAATCATTGGTTGAGATGGCAGCAGAGCTTGTCAGCACACAAATCAACACCACGGAAATGAACACCGACGAAATTAGCCAGGCCCTCAACAACACCTTCCAGACCCTGAAAAATCTCCAGGATGCCGAAGTTTCCGGGCAGCAGGTTGGAGAGTCTCAGGCCGGACCGGTAATGGATCCGGCCAAGTCGATCCAAAAAAACAAGATTATCTGCTTGGAATGCGGCGAATCTTTCAAAATGCTTTCACCCAAGCATCTGCGCTCCCATGACCTGACCCTGAAAGAATACCGGGCAAAATATGGCTTTACCGCCCGACAACCGCTCTGCGCCAGGGCCCTGTCGGAGAAAAGATCCAAATCCGGGAAAAAACGCGGCCTGCCTGAAAACCTGCGCAAGTCGATTGCCGCCCGATCCGGCAAGAAGAAAAAATAAAAATGATTGTCGGTGTCGTAGATAGCGAAGACTTCCGGTAGTGATATGGCAATGTCCACATGACGAGCGAACTCATGAGACTCCGAGAAGACACGCCACCGACGGCGGAGAGGTCCTATCACCCTGTAATTTCGTACAGGGCAAATGGCGGTTATAACTTTTTACGAGTCCATCATGATTGGTATTTTTGATTCCGGTGTCGGCGGCATGACCGTCGCCCGTGCGATTGAGCAGATGTGTCCCGGCTACCCTCTGGTCTATTTCGGTGATATCGCAAAAACGCCCTACGGCTCCAAGAGTCCGGACACCATAAAAAACTACTCCATAAACAATACGGAGTTCCTGCTGCAGCATGGGGCCGAACTTATAGTCATCGCCTGCAACTCAGCCGCCAGTACCGCCCGTGAAACCTTGAACCAACAATACAATGTGCCGATGCTTGATGTTATCACCCCGGCGGTGAACAGGGCGGCGGAAATCAGTAAAAACGGCAGGATAGGCGTAATCGGGACCAGGGCGACCATCAAAAGCGGTATTTACGAACAGGGCATCAGCCGGCAGCGTCCCAAAAGCAAGGTCCTCAGTCAGGCCTGTCCGCTGCTGGTCCCGCTGGTGGAAGAAGGTTGGCTGAATAAACAGGAAACCAAGATGATTATCCGCCGTTACCTGCATTCGATGCGCTCAAAACAGATCGACACCCTGGTACTGGGCTGTACCCATTACCCCTTGCTCAAACACCTGATAGGGCCGCGTATCGGCCGCCGGGTGCAGCTTATTGATTCCTCGGTCGAGGTGGCGAAGGCCGTGCATTCCTTTCTTGACGCCCATCCGGACAGTGCGCACCGACTATATAATCCTGAAAAAAAGAGCCGTTTTTTTGTCTCCGACCTGACGGAAACCGCCCAACAACTGGCAGCCAAAATTTTTGGCCGCCCTATCCCCCTGGAAAAAACAAATGCGTAATCTTTTTAATTTTTTTACCCTTTGTGGTTTTTCATGTCTTGTTCTTACGGCATTTCTGCTGCCGACGGTCCTGACCCCGAAAAACTGCAGCGCCGAACCTGAAAGCCTGCAGCAACAGCTTCTTTCTCTGCAAAAGGCCTACCGGCACCTGACAAGCCTCCAATTTAACTTTGCCCAGTTAACCCGGACCGGTTTACGGACCAGGACCGGGAGCGGAAACGCTGTTTTTGTTCGGACGGCTGACCCCGATAAACCCGGGATCATGCGCTGGAACTACACAGAGCCCGACCCGCAGATCATTTTAAACGATGGTGACAAACTCTCTATCTATACGGAAAATGATCACCAGCTGATCGTCACCTCTGCCGCTGAGCTCAATGCCGACATCACCTACGCCTTCTTTTCCGGCAACAGAAATCTCAATGACGACTTCATACCGGCCGCCCCGGACAGACGGTACGGCTTTGCCCTGCCGGACACCCCACTTGAGGCCATCCGCCTGACCCCACGTAAACCCCATCCCCAGATCAAGGCGGTCCAGCTCTGGTTTGATCAAAACTTTCTTATTCACCGGATTATCATCGAAGATCATTTCGACTCCATCACCGAATTGACCTTTACCAATATCCGGACCGACACCGTCAATCCCAAGGATCAAAAACAGGTTGATGCCATCCTCAATCTAGATCTTCCTCCGGATACGGAGATCATTACCCAATAATACAAACGAATAGCGTATACTTCGAAGAATGAAAACAGGAGAAATCGTAGGAGCCCGGCCCTCCGGACGAAAAAAACGGGTCTTCCCATCGCCCACAGGGGTGGGCTCCTACGATCAAAACGTCAGAACGATACCGCAGTTGTTCACGCAGCAGGCGATAACTATGCTGTCTTCTGCCTTCTGTCCTCTGGTTTCTGTTTACAGATAAGCCTATGCGCATATCGCTGGCCTCCATGCCCTGGGCAATCTTCAACCGTCCTTCCGTTCAACTCGGCGCCCTACAGGCATACCTGAAGGAGCAGTTTCCCGAGAACCGGATCGACACCCACCACCCGTACCTTTCCGCGGCCGATGCAATCGGCCTGGAAACATATCGAACACTTTCGGAAAATCCATGGGCCGGGGAAGCCCTATACTCCGCTCTTCTTTTTCCCAAAACTCGTGAACAGGCAAAAAAGCTGTTCCACCGGGAGAAACGGGATCTTGCCGATCAATTCGACCCTATACGCGGGCAGCTTGAAACCAATTTTCACAGCTGGCTGGCCGGGCAGAACTTTTCCGACTGTGACCTGCTGGGCCTGTCCATATGCTTCAGCCAGCTGATCCCCTCGTTGTATGCGGCCGGAGAAATAAAAAAAATCTATCCCGACCTGCCCATTGTGTTCGGTGGTTCCACCTGCACCCCGGCGGTCGGGGCCAGCCTGCTGCAGGCCTTTTCGGCTATCGATTACATCCTGACCGGAGAAGGAGAGTTGCCCTTGGCTGCACTCATCCAACATCTCCAAGGCGAGGCCCCCTTTCCCGACAAGAACATCCTTTGGAGAAATGGGAATACCAATACAAAATTTTCACTGCAGAACCATGAACAAAAGAATTTAGAAAATTTACCGATACCGGAGTATGACGACTACTTTCTGGAACTCAAAAATCAGAAGTTATCGTTTATCCCCGAGCTGCCCATTGAGTTTTCCCGCGGCTGCTGGTGGAATAAATGCAGTTTCTGCAACCTGAACCTCCAGTGGTGCGGCTACAGGTACAAACATCATGCACAAATACTGACTGAAGTTGAGTTCCTCGCCGATCGCCATAAATGTCTGGATTTCTTTTTTACCGACAATGCCCTGCCGCTTAAGGAGGCAGGATTTTTCTTTCAAAAAACCGCTGAAAATAAAACCGACCTCCAGTTTTTTGCTGAAATCCGGGCACCCAAATCATCAAAAGAGTGCACAAGCTACCGGCATGGCGGCCTGCGCTCTATCCAGGTCGGTATAGAGGCCCTGTCCGACTCTCTTCTGCAGCGCATGTGCAAGGGCATAACCGTGATTGAAAACATTGCGGCTATGAAGTTTGCAGCGGCATCGGGTATCCGGCTGGACGGTAATCTGATCCTTGAATTTCCCGGTTCCACCGACCGGGAAATGGAAGAAACACTGGCGGTGCTTGAAGCCGTCCTGCCCTACAGACCGCTGCAGGGAGCCGGTTTTTTTCTCGGCCAGGGCTCTCCGGTCAGCCGACATCCCCGGCAATTCGGTATCCGGGCGACAACCCATCACCCCAACAACCGCCTTCTCTTTCCTAAAGAAATTCTCGTACAACTCGACCTTCTCATCAAAGGATTTCGTGGAGATCGAGTACTGCAAAAAAAACGCTGGCTCCCGGTTCGCCGCAAGATCACGGCATGGCAGAAATTCCACAAAAACCGGAGCCGCAGCGACAGACCTGCTCTTAGTTTGCGTGACGGCGGCACCTTTCTCATCCTGCGTCAGGAGCGTCCCGATCTGCCGACTCTACGCCACCGGTTGAAAGGGCTGTCGCGAAAAATTTATCTAGCCTGTGAGGAACCGGTCACCAAAAAGGAGTTGCTGGAGCGCTTCAAGACGATTAAAGAGGAGCAACTGACAGCCTTCTTGGATGGACTGAGCAGGGAACATCTTATCTACTGCGATGCGACCCACTGTCTGGCCCTGGCAATCAGAGAAAAATTGTAACCCTGATTTAGAAAGAACTGAACAACGACTTGAAAGGTTACGAAACAAACCCAACGAGAACACTGCCAAACAAGCAACTCCAGCCTGTACGACCATGAAGATTGCCATCCTTTCCGACAGCCACGATCATATCCCGAATTTCGCCCGCGCCATCAACCGGGCTAATGCTGCAGGGGCAGAGATACTCATTCATTGCGGAGACCTGATATCCCCGTTCATGCTGCCGTATCTGTTTCGTTTCAATGGCCCCATTCACCTGATTTACGGAAACAACGTCGGCGATCAACATCTTATTTCATCACGCTGCGCCACTGATTTTGACCGGATTACCCACCACGGTATTGAAGGAAGTATTGAGGCGGACGGACTGCGCATCGGTTTCAACCACTACCCTGCCCTTGCCCGCGGTCTTGCAGCGGGCGGACAATTCGACGTGGTCTGCTGCGGTCACAATCACCGTTATGGTGTCGAACAGCTCGGCGACTGCCTGCTGATCAACCCGGGTGACCTGATGGGCAAAGATGAATACCCGGGCTTTATACTCTTTGAAACCCGGGACCGCTCCCACAAACGAATCGTTGTGGGTGAACTGATGGTCCTTGAAGAACCGGAACCAAAAAATGAACAAATAGATTTTTTTAATTCGAATTCAGCAACCTTGAACCTTGAACCTTGAACCTTGAACCGACAAAAAAATCATGACTGATGAATCCTTTGCAGACCTGTTTCAGGAAAAATCCGTAGCCAAAAAGAAACTTCAGCCCGGTGACCGGGTCGAGGCGGTTGCAGCCGATATCAGCGGAGAAAATATATTTCTCGACATCGGCGGCAAGAGCGAGGGGGTGCTCAAGGCTGCCGAATTTCAGGATGATGAAGGCAAATGTACGGTCCAGGCCGGTGATACCCTCAAGGTCTTTTTTGTAGCCCAGCGCGGCGGCGAGATGATCTTCACCACCAGGCTTGGTTCCGGACAGGCCTCATTGCAGGAGCTTGAGGACGCCTTTCACTCCGGCATTCCTGTGGAGGGGAGGGTCAGCAAGGAGATCAAGGGTGGTTTTGAGGTTAAGATAGCCGGCCAGCGAGGCTTTTGTCCTTACTCGCAGATGGATATCCGCCGGGTTGAAGACCCGGAAGAGTATATAGACCAGACCTTCTCGTTTAAGGTCATGGAGTTTTCCAGCAAGGGGAGAAATATCATTCTCTCCTCACGGGCGGTGCTTGAGGAACAGCGAGAGGAGCAGCGGCAACAGTTACAGCAGACCCTTGAAGAGGGCATGCGGGTTGCTGGAACCGTGACTTCAATCCGTGATTTCGGCGCCTTTGTCGATCTTGGCGGGGTCGACGGCCTGATTCCCATATCCGAACTGGCCTGGGGCCAGACCGACAAGGTCGAGGATATCCTCAGTCGCGGCCAGCAGGTAGAAGTCCTGATCAAGCGTCTTGACTGGGACAATGAACGTATTTCACTGAGCCTCCGGGAAACCACGGAGAATCCATGGGATACAGTCGAGGAAAACTATTCCCCAGGTTCCATCCACCAGGGCACGGTTTCGCGCCTGACAACCTTCGGTGCCTTCATCACGCTTGAACCCGGGGTTGACGGCCTGCTGCACATTTCAAAACTGGGATCGGGCCGCAGAATCAATCACCCGCGGGAAGTCCTGGAAAGCGGTCAGGCAATCACCGTCAAGATCGACGGGGTCGATAACGAACAAAAGCGCATTTCCCTGGTCCCGGAGGACTATACCGAGACCGACAAAACGGATTCAAAGGAATATATGCCGCCCACGGACGCGCCGCCTAAATCCATGGGAACGTTCGGCGACCTGCTGAAGGCACAGCTGGGCGTGAAGAAATAACCACTGGATCCCGGCCAGTGCGTGGAGCCGGAACAGCTCTTTTTTACGAGTCGAGCTCTACAATGGAAATAGCACCAGCCGGACTTCGTCATCCCCGAGTGATAGCCAGCACCCGTCATCCCCGAGTGTAGTTGTCGGGGATCCAGCACAACTCGCTTGACATTTTCAGGTGTAACTCTGCGCGGGGATAAAGGGCTGCGCCTTAGTTAAAGGAAACAGAGGGAGTATCAACGCGGTCGGACAATCTCAAACATGATGACCGCAGCGGCGACCGAGACATTGAGGGAGTCAAAATTCGACTGCATGGGGATGGTGATAAGGTGGTCACAGGATTTTTTTACCAGTGGCCGGATCCCCTTGCCTTCACTGCCGATGACCAGGGCGACCTTACCGGAAAAATCGGTCTCGTAAATAGATGTCGCATCCTCGGTCACCACAGCTCCATAGCTCCAGAATCCCTGCTGCTGGAGCTCTTTTAAGGTCTCAACCAGGTTGACCACCTGACAGAGCTTTAAATGGGCCAGGGCACCGGCCGAGGTCCGGGCCACGGTTCCGGAAACCGGCGCACTTCGTTCACGGGTAAGGATTATATGCCTGAATCCGGCGGCCAGCGCTGAACGGAGTATGGAACCCAAATTTCTTGGATCCTGGATGGAGTCCAGAACCAGCAACCTGGAATCCGCAGAGCCCTCTTCAACCAGATCAACAAGCAACCGGTCCAGGGAGAGAAAAACGGTTTCTGCTCTGCGCGCGACTACCCCCTGATGCCGACAACCCGGTACAACTCCCAGCCGGTTCTGTTCGACAAAGCGAAGCCGAACCCCGTTCGTGCGGGCCAGATCAACTATTTCCTGAATCCTGGGACCACCTTTGCCACGCACAACAAGAATCTCGCTAAGGCTTCGGGCAACCAGGGCCTCATGAACCGGATTTATGCCCCATAACAGGTCATCATCAGGTTCAGGCGGGAATGCGGTATCGGATTTTTTTTGTTTTTTTCGCGCCATATATTCAGGGAATCTAATTGTACGGCTGAGTTTCGCACGTAATCAGAATTCCAAATCGATTGATTGCCCCGACAAAGTCCGCCGGCGGCGAAGACGTTCGGCAATAAGAATAGAACGTAGACTCTCCACGGCCTCATCCAGGACATCATTGACAATAAAATAATCGTAGTCGGCTGCCGCCTGCATCTCCTGCTTTGCATTGCTCAGACGCAGGGCAACGGTTTGTTCATCTTCACTTCCCCGACCCCGCAACCTGCGACCGAGTTCATCCAGCGAGGGCGGAGCAATGAAAACCGTTACCGGGTCCGCTGCCCGTCTGACCTGCTCCGCGCCCTGGACATCGATATCAAGGATAACATCAAGACCTGCAGCCCGCTGCTCTTCCACTCCCCGCCGGCCGGTACCGTATAGATTTCCATGGACCTCGGCCCACTCGAGGAACCCGGACGGCTGCCGATCGCGAAGAGCCTTAAATTCATGGTGATCGACAAAAAAGTAATCCCGGCCGTTCTTTTCCCCGGCTCGCGGGGAACGGGTGGTGTGAGATACGGAAAAAACCAGGCCGGGCAAATCCGACATTACTCGTTTTAAAATAGTCGTCTTCCCGCAACCCGACGGGGCGGACAGAACAACCAGCATGCCATCAGCCATGATTTTATTCTCCGTTTTTTCGCAGCAGGGCTGCGGGATTGCGCTGTTCCTCTTCAAGTTGGGCCAGACGCTGGGAGATAGTCTCCGGCTGTACCGAAGAGAGGATCAGGTGCCCGGAATCAAGAACCAGAATTGCACGGGTCCGCCTGCCCTCGGTGACATCAATCAGTTTTTTTTCCCTGCGGGCATCATCTTTGAGCTTTCGAATCGGCGAGGAACCGGGATTGACGACCGCAAGGATGCGATTGATCTTGACTGCATTGCCAAAGCCTACATTGATAAGTCTGTTATCCATTTTTCCACACATGCATTGTACCTAAGGGCCTGTAAGTAAATAACATGGCCATCTTGCATCTTATCTTCGGGTCGTATTTGAATGAGGCTCAATCACAAAATCCTCGACGTAGCCCTGCTACGCCTGCGGTTTTGTTCAATCTCCTCATCCAAATCTGACCCA
>JAJRQC010000161.1 GCA_024280455.1 Deltaproteobacteria bacterium
AATCAATCTATTTGAAATTTATTTTTGGTAGTAACGGCTCACACTGGACGTCAGTTTGAGTCAGACTAGCTGGAAAGATGGAGGCTTTTCTGTATCTTTCAGTGTCAGGAATTAATCTATGAAAGTGTTTGACAAGGACATTTAAGTCAGGAGAAAGATGAATCTCTGCGTTCTTTTTCATTTCATGGTTTTCATGTCCCTCGATTTCCGCCGCCTGAGCGGTGCTGATAAAGAAAAATGCGGCCGATACAATGGCTGCTGAACAGAGTGCTTTTTTCATGTTTGTTTTGTAGGTCATTCTTTGCTCCTTAGAATTGGATGGCCATTAATATTCGGCGGATATCCTCTGCGGCATCGCAGTGGAATGCGTGTGTCTTTTGCGGTGGATTACGACCAGTTGCCTCCCCGATACGTTCGGGTAAACCTTAAGGAGGCAGCGGTCGTGGCGTATGGTTGCGTTTCTACAATTTTGGTCCGGTATCCCATAGAGTAATATATCGGGACAGGATAACAGGATTTTCTACATCTTTAAGATAAATTCTTGCAAAGAGCACATACTCTCCGTTTGCCATCTCTTTGAGCAGAAATTTATCCTCGACATTTGATCTTCGTCTAAGGGGCTCAGGATATGCTCTATGAAGGATATACTCTACATAATCGATCTGATTGAGGGCATCTTTATAGTATGAATCGACTATAATATGAATATGATAATGTTTCCTGTCAATACCTGTTTTCCGTCTAACTTCTACCTGTTCGTTCCTGTGATGTTCTTTTGTGTCCAGATAAAACGATGTGTGGTTGAGAAACAGATAATCAGGTGGGAGTTTGTCTTTTGATATCCGGGAGGTCAGGGCATCACCTTTGATGCCGGTGGTTGGCTTGGGGGCGAGAAATTCAACCTTAAAACCTCCCGGCAACTCAGCACTCTTTAAAAAGTAAGGAAGCCAGGGTAAGGTGGCAAAGACAAGGAAACCTATGGAGATGGCATCAAGTTTCAGATCGGGCCAGACCAGCCTTGATGCTGCTCCGGCAAGACCAAGGATGGTCAGAGGCCATAGTATTCGATTAAATGTCTTCTTGGGTCCATGTGAAGCGTTCATGTTCAAAAGGAGCCTCCGGTGTCAGGTGTATACTTTATTTTTGTTTTGTTGGGCGGCCCGGCCCCTTATTTGAAAAATGAATACCCAGCCTCTGGGAGATTTCTTGACGGAATCGTTTTCCACCGGTCAGCTGACCCCGCTGCAGGGCATCCCTGATCAGCTTGATCTCATCTTCAGACATTGTGCCTCGAACATAATGTGCATACGCAGCTTGACGCGCACTCTTATTTTTCCCCAAAGCCAGATACGATTCATCAAAATCAACGACTGGATCCTTTTTTCCTTTACCTTTGCAACCATAGCTTGACCATTTGTATTCTTCGGGAGTTGTAACCATACCGGCACGAACAGGATTCAAGTCAATATAACGGCAACAGGCGGGCAGGTATTCTGCTGTGGAAATGATACTGGATTTAAAGCGGCCTTCCCATAAACTGCCGGACCGGCCTTCAAGTTTGTTTACATATCGGGTCTGCCGGCCGGCAACCCGTTTCATCAGTTTGGAAAGCGAATCAGGAGCATCACCTGGATCAATTACAAGATGGACGTGGTTGGTCATCAGGCAATAGGCGTAAATTCTGCAGCCAAGCTTTTCCTTGAAATGGATGAGATTGTCCCTGTAATAGTTGTAGTCGTCAGCAGAAAGAAAGACATTCTGCCGGTTATGACCACGCTGGACTATATGGTGTGGCGTATGGGGAAGAAGTATACGTAATGGTCGAGGCATGTGAAAACACTACCCTTAAACCTCAATAAATGCCAATAAATAAATCTGACCCCTTTTTGCTACCTTTTTGCTAATTTGTCTCCAATATTTCATCAACCGGCAAGATCTGTTTGCCGTGGCGAATCGTGAGAATAGATATTCTTGTTTTTTCAATTCGGTAAATAATGCGGTAATTGCCAAAGATTATTTCTCTAATCTCCTTTCTTGATATTTCCGGAACTTCACGGCCCATTTCGGGTGATGACTTTAACAAGTCAACTTTCTCAAAAACTTTTTCTACCCATGCTATAGCAGCGGATGGGTTGTCAATTGTGATATATTGTGCAATTTCAGAGGTTCTCTCTACTGCCAAAGGAGACCATATGATTTTCATGTTGAAACTCTTTCAAGGATCATTTCTCTAGCATTTTTGTGCTCAATTCCCTCTCCATTTTCAATTTGGCTTGCTGAAATTTGAATATCTTTGAGCAGTTCAATTTTCTCCTGCATTGATTCATATTCACTAACATCTAATAGGACTGCGACTCCTTTTCCATGCTGAGTAATGATGAGAGGTCTTTTGGTGTCGTGAACTTGTTTCAAAAAAGAAGCAATTCCTGTTCTGAATTCAGACATGGATCGGATATCTTGGTCAATTCTAAGTCTTGGCATAATGGCACCTCAAAATTTTAATTTAAGTACATAATAATGTACTTTTGATGGGGCGTCAAATTGTATTCTTAGAGGCACCGGGTAGGGCAGGAGCCTTGTGGCTCCCTTCCCCTCCGGGAGTTCAAAAAATCGCCTGATAAGGCAAGGAGACAAAACGAAAAAAATGCTGATTATTCGACCCTAGATCACTGAAAATCAATTCCGGGAAGGACTTTTCAATACCTTTTATATAATGCGACGTATGGAGAAGAAGTATACGTAATGGTCGAACCACGTGAAAATACTACCCTTAAATCTCAATTAATGCCAATAAATAAATCTGACCCCTTTTTTTACCCCTTTTTTTCAGTGGCACACCACTTATGTACATTGCAGCTCCTCTTCATCGTAAGGGCATGTGTCGGGATCATCGATAAGACATCGCATCAAGGTCATGCGTCTTCAGCTTCATGTAAACAGCACGGGGAGAAATTCCCATGTCACGTGCGACAGCGTTGACATTGCCTTGGAAGCGTGCAAGTGCATCCTTTATAAAACGCACCTCAACTTCCATGGCAGCCTTTTTTTTCAACGCCTGAATTGTGGAAACAGTTTTTTGTCCATATTCCCTCTGTTGGGTGGCGATTAACGGAGCATCAACTGTTTCTATAATCGATGTGGGGGAGAACAGGAAAGCCCGCTCCAATACATTCTCCAGTTCCCTTAGATTACCGGGCCAGTCATAGGCCATTATGGACCACCACGCTTCTTCCCCGAGGGTCTTGCTGGGCACCTTGTACTTTTCTGAATTTTTTTTGAGCAGGTAATGAACCAATGCCGTCAGGTCTTCCCGACGTTCACGCAACGGCGGTATATGAATAGGCACTACATTAAGCCGATAGTAAAGATCTTCGCGAAACTCCCCGGATCGCACCAGCTCTTCGAGTCGTTGGTTCGATGCAGCTATGATGCGGACGTTGGCGTACATCGTCTGTTTGCCGCCAACACGTTCAAACTCGCCGTCTTGCAGTACTCGCAGCAATCGCGCCTGAGCTGAAATCGGCAGAGAATTGATCTCATCCAGAAAGAGCGTTCCTTGTTCAGCCCGATCAAAAAAACCATGGTGTATGTTATATGCGCCTGTGAAAGCGCCTTTTTCATGACCGAACAAGGCTGTTTCAACAAGGTTTTCCGGAATGGCACCACAATTGACGACCACAAACTGCTGAGCCCATCGGTTACTCATCGCATGTACAGCGCGAGCAATAACTCCCTTGCCGACGCCAGTTTCTCCGGTAACCATCACTATGGCTAAAGTCGGAGCAACGATCTCCACAGCCTCAAGCGCTACCCGCATGGCTTGAGATTCTGCGATGATTCTCGGTTTATTTTTTTGAGCGTTGGTTCTTTTTTCATCACCAAGACACCATGCCTGATTTATCCGTTCCTCTACTCTCGATATTACTGCTGCGGATGCAGTTTTTGAGATGATCCGGTTGCCTTCGCTATGATACTCGTCACCTGGTTGATCCCTGGCAGCCCGACGATTTGTATAGACGAGAATCTCACACATTTCTTCGCCCATGGCGATCCGTTTATCCAGATATACTTTCGCATATCCGAAATTACGGGCAGCAATCCCCCCTAGCACGCTGGCTGTCATGCGACAAAGTTCCGGCGCTTCTTTTACCACTTCTCCAAATGGGCAGCATTTATTAACGACCCTTACTACACCCGGGGAACTCGATGTCTGTGAAAATTGGCCACCGATCTGATTTTTGAGATTAACAATGAGATCTGCATATTGGTCTGCGCAAATTTTTCCCTGATAGCCCAGTTGGTTTTTTGAAACCTCCTCAAAACAACGGCTGGCGCTCAGGCCGAGGTGTTCAATATAGGCGTTCGCGTCGTCGCTGGACTCATGGCTTATTCGACCGCCCACTTTTGTGCACTGCACGATAAATGATTGAAGAAACGAAAGAGGTGTCAGCTTTAGCGGGAGTTCGGTCTTAATTAGCCTAAAAAGAACAGGGGCTTATAATATTGACCCCCGGCTGTGCTGATTTCAGGCATGTTGATGGTACTTGGCTCAGTCTCAAAGTATATATCCTTGGAAAATCCTCGGTCATGGCAAGTCAAATCTACACGGAATATTAATTATTTAACAGGAGGCGGCTATTTTTTCAAGAAAACAATACGTCAAAATTTGATGCGCTGGTTGTCGCCCCCCCCTGTTGTGTTCATAAGTCACCCTTGTGTTTGCTCCCAGGCACGACCACTCGAGGAGTCTGTCTGAGAATGCCCCTCCTCACCAATTTTTCGTCAGGCCAAAAAAAATCATTCTCAGAATATTACATACGGGCCCGTAGTAGTTTTTTGGGGACTCCTTGATTTGAGAAAAAAATGCTATTCTCGGATGGTCTCACAGGTAGCTGGGATCATGATTATCAGGCATTTAGTCGTTGTGGCAGCGGCAACAGGTGCACCCCCCTGAATGGCTGTTATCCAGTGGCCCGGGTTCCAGCGAACGCATCGCGAGTTTTCGTCCTTGTGCCATATATCCATGAAACGCTGGTGCCGACAATATTCGTTTTTCGGTAAGTCCTCCGCAAAAAGGGCAGTTGGGACCGGTATCCTCAATAGCATGCCGGACTTCAAAATAACGCTGACAACCAAGGCACAGATAATCGTAAGTAGGCATGATCCACCTGTATGAGTAAAAAAAAATAATGTAAAACGCCCCGTGAATGCTTGAAAACACTCACTGGGCGTTTCCGTTAGACCTAACCGGAAGTCTGTTTAGACCCTTTTTTAAATTATCTACGCAGAGAGCGAGGTCGTCAGACTTCGAAAGCGTAGATGTGCTGCCGGGAGTCAATTGGTTCTGGTACCGAAGGGTGTTTTAAGTGCTGCTGAGTTTACCTGACAATAGTCATTTATGACCGCCAATTGACCGGCTGTTTACAGGCGTTGTTTGTGGGGTGAAACCAAAATCTCGTACAGTCGCATCGGATCAGCGCAGGCCACGATCCGTCTCCCGTACTGATCGTAACCAGGAATGACACTGAATGCTTGCAAGATAACGGCTGGCGGTTGTCAGGCCCAGCGTGGAGGCTGTTTACTGACACCGAATTGCTTTGCCGTGGTATCCGTCCTTGCCCGTTTTTCCTGGTCCTGTGTTGGTGGCCGCAGGCGACGGGTTTCAACCTCCCAAATCCAGCCACTGACAATCACGTCATCCGGGATCAGTGGATGATTCTTGAAGGTGTCAACAGTCTTTATGCAGGTTTCATCAACGTCATCCATCATCCCGATCCATTTGGCAAAAGCACCTTTTTCCAGCTTTTGCTCCGGCAAGGTCGGATCCAGGTTCAGGTTGTCCGTGTCAATCCCTTTGTCCCGAAAGGCCTGTTCCAGATCAGCAGCATTTGCAGACAACATTCCACACTGGGTATGTTGGACAATGACAATTTCTTTGGTACCAAAAAAATTGCAAGTCAACATGGCTGAACGGATTGCATCATCTGTTACAATACCGCCAGCATTCCGGAAGCAGTGGGCATCACCACCACCAACAGGAGTGTCGACATGAATTCCCAACGCTTCATCTATGGGTAAACGTTCATCCATGCAGGCAAGTACCCATAACCGCAGGTTATTCGGTCCATCTGCACCATAGCGCCGTCGGCTTGCCCAATGATCGAAATCGGTAGTACGTGCCTCAAGTTTTTTCTTTAATGTACCCATCCTCACACTCCTCTTTAAGTAAGTTAGTGTTTTGTGGTCACCTCAGCATTTCCCTTCTATATTTAATGAGAATAGCAATGTTCGTGCCAAGAATTTTTTCTTTTAAATTCTATCAGTTAGGTGGCTGAGGACAATCAGAGGTGAACTGAATTTTCCACTATGTAAGCAGTGCTTTAAAAAAAGGATTAAAAAATCCAGTAGATACAGAGTGTGACCTAATGGTTCACACTGTGAAGCAGAGGTTCAGTTAGTTTTCATCCTGTTTTTTAATCACGCAATAAGTCCTCGCCGGATTGCTGGTTACCCTTGCTGCTGTTGAGTAGCACATTATCCTGAATAGGATCAGAGAGTATTTTTTAGAATAGCTTGACAAACCGGCAGTGTTTGGCAAATTAAATGGACTCCTTTTGGAGGCTTTTTTTTTAAGCAAAAAAA
>JAJRQC010000016.1 GCA_024280455.1 Deltaproteobacteria bacterium
ACGGTTCTGTGAGGGGCTTGAGACCATCGGAGTCGGCAAGTTTAAGAGCGTTGAACGTAGTAGCCGCGTGCGGCGGGGCGTCAATAAAATCGGCTCTCAAGAACTTGTTGAACAATGATGGAATCGGTCTACTCGACCGGAGGCTTGGGTCCTCTGAGCTTTAGTGGTAATCAGAATAAAGTATGAAAAGGTGTTTTGTACTGCCCAAACATTTACAGAAAACATCTGTGTGAATCCGCGTCCATCCGTGGTTTTTAAACAAAGGAAACAGGAATACATGACAACAACACCAAAAAACGGAACCCTTGCCGTGGTCGGTACTGGTCCCGGTGCTGCCGATCTGATAACCCCGCGAGCCCGCCAGTGCATTGAACAGGCGGATATCGTGGTGGGCTACAAAACCTACCTGGATCTGGTGACGGATTTCATCGCACCGCACCAGGAGGTGCTCTCCTCGGCCATGATGCAGGAAATCGAGCGCTGCCGCAGGGCGCTTGTGCTTGCCGATGAGGGCAAACAGGTGGCCCTGGTTTGCGGCGGAGATCCCGGCATTTACGCCATGGCCGGATTGGTCTACGAGCTGGTCAAAGAGACTTCCAGTAGCAGCAGGATAGAGATCATTCCGGGCATTGCCGCCCTCAACTCCTGCGCCGCCATCCTGGGAGCGCCGCTTATGCATGACTTTGCCGCCATCAGCCTTTCCGATCTGATGACTCCTTGGCAGGTAATTGAAAAACGTCTGCAGGCGGTTGCCATGGCGGATTTTGTCACCGTGTTGTACAATCCGAAATCAAAAAAACGGACAACTCAAATAGTCCGGGCCCGTGAGATCATGCTCGAACATCGTGACGCTGCCACTCCGGTGGGTATTGTTTCCGGGGCCACCCGGGCCCATGAAACGGTTTGCCTGACCAGTCTTGCCGACATGCTGGACGAGGAGATCGGTATGCAGACCACGGTGATCATCGGCAACTCGGCGACCTTTATCTCCGGCGACAAGATGGTCACCCCGCGTGGCTATACCGCGAAATACGGTTTGAAATAATTGTGAAATCGCATGGCTGAACCTCTTATTCTCGTGACCAATGATGATGGTGTGTATGCCCCGGGTCTTCGCGCTCTGTTTGATGCTGTCCGTTCTCTGGGCCGGGCAATCATTGTCGCTCCGGAGAGGGACAAGAGTGCGGTCAGTCATTCCCTGACCATGAATCGGCCGCTCCGGGTCCGGGAGCTGGAACCCGATATTCATACCCTGGACGGGACACCTACCGACTGCGTGACCATCGGCATGAACAAGGTGCTGACCAGACGGCCGGATCTGATTGTGTCCGGGATCAATCCCGGCGTCAACCTGGGTGATGATATCAGCTATTCCGGCACGGTCTCGGCCGCCATCGAGGGCACCATGTATGGAGTCCCCTCGCTGGCCTTTTCCCTGGCCGGTGAATCGCCCTTTGATTTCAGCACTGCGGCCGGGATCGCCTGGAAGCTTGCGTCCATGGCCCTGACCTTTGGTCTGCCGGAAAACACCCTGCTCAATATCAATGTGCCTGATAAGACAGCGCCGGAGATCAAAGGGATCCGTTTTACCCGCCAGGGCCGCCGGGTCTACAAGAATGCGATCCAGGAAACTTTTGATCCCTGGGGTCGTAAGCATTACTGGATCGGCGGCGGTACCGTGCATTGGTCCGGCGGTAACGATACCGATGAGGAGGTCCTGCGGGGCGGCTCTGTTTCGGTCACTCCCATTCAGCTCGACCTCACCAACCACGCCGGAATTGATTTTCTGAAAAAGAACTGGCAGATGTGACCGCCGGTCAATTGCCGAACCCCTTAACCCTGAAAAAAATGCCTTTTCTCGGAGCTCACGAATCCATATCCGGCGGCCTCCATCTTGCCTTTGACCGTATTCAACAGGTCGGCGGCGAGGCCCTGCAGATCTTCACCAGGAATCAGCGCCAGTGGAAGGCCGCCCCGCTTGAGGATGATGAAATCACCGCTTTCAAAGAGGCCTGGGACGAGGCAGACAGGATGCCGGTTGCCTCTCATGCCTCCTATCTGATCAATCTGGGCAGCGGCAAAAGGGAACAGGCGGAAAAATCAGTGGCCGCCTTTGCGGCGGAGCTTAAGCGATGTGCGCAACTTGGAATACCGCAGGTGGTCATTCACCCGGGAAGTCATGGTGGAGCCGGGGTGGAGGCAGGACTTGCCAATGTGACCAAAAATCTTGACCGGGTCATTGAGCTGGCGGGTGATGACTGCGCGGCGGTCACCATTCTGCTTGAGACAACGGCAGGCCAGGGAACCGGTCTGGGATCACGGTTTGAGGAACTGGCCTGGATTCTGGAACATTCAACCTCTTCGGACCGGCTCGGTGTCTGCGTGGATACCTGCCACATCTTTGCCGCCGGGTATGATATCAGAACATCTGAGAGCTACGGGGCCACCTTTACCGAATTTGACCGGTTTATCGGCCTCGACCGGATCCGTTTTTTTCACCTCAACGATTCCAAAAAGGATCTGGGCGCGCGGGTGGACCGGCATGAGCATATCGGCAAGGGCCGGATCGGCCTTGAAGGCTTCCGATCCCTGCTCAACGATCCCCGGTTTGCCGTCCATTCCATGACCCTGGAGACTCCCAAGGGCAAGGACCTGGCCGAAGATCGGCAGAACCTCGCCACCCTGCGCGCGCTCTTGACCTGAGCGTGCTGACCCGTCCGCCGGTTTCTTAACTTTCTCTGCCGGTTACTTCGGAATAAGGACTGTGATGGGTTCCGAGTATTCGCTTTTCAAGCCGTCGCTGTCCACCGCCCGTACCTGGAAACGCAATTCCGTACCGGGGGCTTCTTTATGTCGATACACAAACCGGGGCTCTTTCGGAGTGCCGAGGAGTCCGCTGAGAAATCCTCCGGTGCTGACTTCATAATGGGTTATATCCTGTTCCGGGTTTGCTCTCCAGGATATCCGGATCTCGCTATTGTTGATGGTCGCTCGCAACCTTGTCGGCCGCTCCGGCGGGGGCGTTGTTGTTGCCTGAATGGTTTTTGAACGTTGTCCCGGCAGGCCGTCCTGGTCAATGGCGCGGATTTGATACCAGTAGGTCCGGCTGTCCCCCAGTGAGGTGTCGGTGTAGGTTGTCACCTCCGGCCCCACCGAGCTGACCCTGGTATTGATGTTGCTCTCCACGCCGCCGCGGTAAATTTCATAGGCCCGGATGTCCGGTTCCGGATTCGGCTGCCAGTTGAGCTCAATCCGGCGGAATAAGCCGCTTGTCGCCTGCACCCCGGTGACCGGTGCCGGTGCGGCCTTGGTGGTGGCGGAAACCGTGGATGAGTCCGGAGACTGAACATCGACCACATTGACGGACCTGAGTCGGTACCAGTAGGTCGTATCGCTTGCCAGGGGAAGATCCCAACTGCCGTCATCCACATATTGCTGTCTTTCTCTACCACTTACGTAATCAATCTGCAGGAAAGGTCCATTCGCTTGAGAAGCCCGGAAGATAGCATAGCCGACAACTTCCGGGTTGGGGGCCGCTGTCCAGGCCAGAGGGATTTTCCGTGGTTGCCGGTCAATGGCCTGAAGGCTGGTCGGCGGTTGCGGTGGTCCCATGGTCGTTGCCAGGATAACCCGTGAATCACTGCTTTCAACCCCGACGACATTGCGGGTGCGAATGGTGTAAAAGTAACTGCTGTTATCCTCCAGTTCCCCGTAGCGACTGTAGCCATTGGGCTGGCCCTTGTCGATATAGGTCTGCTTTTCCCGGCCGTTGATAACGGCAATCTGTTCAAAGGGCCCTCCCGGTGATTGACTGCGCAAAATGACATAGCCGTTGACGGTCGGATCCTGCGAAGGCTCCCAGTACAGCTGGATATGACGAAGGCTGCCTCCAGCGGCATGCAGGCCCTTGACCGGTGGTGGCGGGCCGGTGGTGTTTACCTTGAAAGGCGGCGCCGGCACATTGGCAAACCCGGTACCGGTTAAGCCGATCACTGTGTAAAAATAGGCGGTAGCATCCTCGAGCCCGGTATCAACAAGAATAAGCGGGGCCTTGTTGGCAACAGGAGGACCGGCCGGGGTAAAGGCTGCATCCGCGCTCTCGGCCCGGAGCAGTTGATAAGCGGAGAAAATATGGGGCGGGTCCGGTTGGAGAACAATCCGTACGGATCGGATATCACCTTGGGTTGAAAGGACCTCGGGATGTGGCAGCTGGGTGGAAAAAATATCACCTTTTTTTACCATTTCCGTACGCAGAACTTTAAATGCCTGTTGCAGGGTTGTCTCCGCCTGATCACCGGAAGCAGGTTGCTGCTGGTTTCCATTCTGCTGTAATACCGTGAGGCGCCAGACTGTTTTTCGGTTTGCGGTATCAATGAGGGTAAAGATCCAGGTGGCCATGGATCGACTGTTTATCCCGGCGAGTATTTCTCCTATTTGCCGCCGATACTGGACTTCGGCAACAAGAACCGCGCTTGCCTGCAAGTCAATACCGGCCTGATGTCCGATCTGCTGCGGAGAAAAGGGTGTTCCCGGAGCAACGTTCTGTTCAAACCAGGCCCTGGATATTTCCAGAGGCAGCAGGCTGTACTTCTGCAGCTCAAGCAGGGCCTGATACAGGGTTGTGCTGAGCTGTTCGTCAATACTGTTGCCGTCAATCAGAGCAGGAAGAACGGCAACGGTTTTGTAAATGGTCACCCGGGCAATCGGATTGACTTCGGCGGCGATAACAGGTTCCACCGGGGTTGATTTTTCAGGGGCGGTCGCGGCGGATGCCGGAAAATTGAAAAAAAGTACAGCCAGAACGAGAATGATCATCCTCGCCGCAGTGAAGACCCTGAACCTGGGGGAAGAGCTGCCGTACATTGTCTTGCTCATATATATTCCTGTAAAGTTGCAGCCTGTTGAGTACACTCTTCTATAAATTCGTATCTCATCTCTCAGACGCATTGATTGGAGTATGATTTTTTTATTATCTTTCTAACTATATCAGATAGTCCGTCTTTTGAAAACCTGCGCTGGATTTTTTCTGATGAGTAGCTCGCATTTTCTCTATACGGACCTCGTAAATCGTAGCTGAAATCGTGTATTTTTCCGGACAACACGATAGTTTTGTTCCGTAGTCCGCCTCTGCGGGCGCTGACCGGGCCGCAATCGCACGCAGGGGCGGGCTACGCTGTAGCCAGTGACCGGACCTGTTGCAGGACCTCATCCAGGTCGATGGTGAGCAGTTTACCTTCTTCCATGACAATCCGGCCGTCAATGATGACGGTTCGTACGTCTGCTCCGCTTGCGGCATAGACCAGTAGATCTCCATTGTAGAACGGCTGCAGGTGTGGTTGCTGCAGGTCTATGAGGATCAGGTCGGCCGGGCTGCCAGGGGCAAGGGTGGCCGTAAGACCAGGGAACCCGCTGATGGCCGCTCCGTTCACCGTCGCCAGCTTCAGAACCTCGGTTGCCGGAACAGCTACCGGGTCGAGCCTGTGCAGTTTTTGGATTTTAGCGCAGATATCCATCTCCCGGAACATGTCCAGGCTGTTATTGCTCGCACAACCGTCGGTGCCGAGTCCGACCCGTATGCCCATTTCCAGCATCCGGGGCAGGTCGGCCATGCCCGAGGCCAGCTTCAAATGGCTCTGCGGACAGAGCACCACCGGGCTTCCCTGTCCGGCTATAATCTGCAGGTCCTCCTGGTCCGTCCACACGCAGTGGACACAGATGGTATTCTCATCCAGGATGCCCAGGCCCTGCAGATGTTTGATCGGACTGGGGCCGAGCGGTTCATTGATCAGAGAGTACTCATGCTCTGTTTCGGCCACATGGATATAGAGTTGAACCCCGGTTGCATTTGCCAGTTGTTTTGCCCGCTGCAGGGTAGTGTTTGAGCAGGTATAGGGCGAATGGGCAAAGAGGGCGGGGCGAACCAGAGAATCATGCAGCTGTCGGGTTTTGATAAAGGCTGCAGCTGCTTCAATATTTTTTCCCGGATCCGGGACGCCGGGGGCCGGGAAGTCGATAATGCCCTGGGCGGCCACCGCCCGCAGACCGGCATCTTCAAAGGCGCGGGCCACATCATGTTCATGGAAGTAGCCATCGGCGGCAAGGGTTGTTCCTGAAGCAATCATCTCGGCTGCGGCAAGAGAACTACACCAGTAGGCCATTTCCGGGTTGACGGCCCTGGCCTCTGCCGGGAAGATATGGTTGTTCAGCCAGTCTGTCAGCTCCAGGTCATCGGCCAGGCCCCGAAACAGGGTCATGGGCGCGTGGCCGTGGAGGTTGACCAGACCCGGCATTGCAAGACGACCATGTCCGTCGATGACTTTCTCGGCCTCTATTTCAGCACACCCTGTCATGGGACCGGCATAGGTTATTCGATTTGCCCCAATGGCAACGCAGGCGTCCCGGATCAGAGTTTTTGAACCGGGATCCGGGAGGAGAAGGGTGTCTGTTATCAGAATATCAGCTTTCATAACTGCTTGCAAAATATGATGGGGGTGTGTATCACAGGGGACAAAATCTTAACCAGTACATTATACTCATATCATATCTTTCCTGTATGGAAAAATGGAGAAAAATATCCCATGGGATTTCGTTGTGGAATAGTCGGCCTGCCCAATGTGGGCAAATCGACCATATTTAATGCCCTGACCGCTGCCGCCATAGATGCGGAGAATTACCCCTTTTGTACCATTGAGCCCAATGTCGGGGTCGTTGCCGTGCCCGATGAGCGACTTGACATTCTGGCCGGTCTTGTTAAGACGAAAAATAAGGTCCCCACCCAGATGGAGTTTGTCGATATCGCCGGTTTGGTCAAAGGTGCCAGCCAGGGTGAGGGGTTAGGAAATCAGTTCCTTGGTCATATTCGCCAGGTCGATGCCATCCTCCATGTGGTCCGCTGTTTTGAAGATGATAATATCGTCCATGTGGACGGCTCCATTGACCCCATCCGTGACCTGGAAGTCATCTCCATGGAGCTGATCATGGCTGATCTTGATACCGTTGCCAAGCGGCTGAAAAAGGCGTCAAGTCAGGCAAAGTCCGGCGATAAGAAATTTATCGCTGAAGCGGCTTTTCTGGAGAAGATTCAAGAGGTTCTGGACGACGGGCAACCGGCCAGGATGGCTGAACCGGAAGATGAAGCCCAGGAATTGCTCCTGCGTGAACTCTGCCTGCTGACCACCAAGCCGGTTCTCTACGTGGCCAATGTCAGTGAGGATGATCTTGCCTCCGGCAATCCTTTTGTGGATCGGCTTCGGGAACAGGCCACGGGCGAGGGCGCCTCGGTGGTGACCATTGCCGGCGGTATTGAACAGGAGTTGAGCCTGCTGGACGCCGAAGAGCAGCAGGAATTTCTGACCGAAATGGGCATGGAAGAACCCGGGTTGAACCGGCTGATCCATGCCGGTTATGATCTGCTGGGCCTGATCACTTATTTCACGGTGGGAGAGAAGGAAACCAAGGCCTGGACCATTACCAGGGGCACGAGCGCTCCAGGTGCAGCCGGAAAGATTCATTCTGATTTCGAGCGCGGCTTTATTCGGGCCGAGGTGATTGCCTATGAGGATTACATTGATTGCGGCTCGGAAGCTGGCGCCCGTGACAAGGGGCTGATGCGTTCGGAGGGAAAAGAATATATCGTCAAAGACGGGGACTGTATTCTGTTTCGCTTTAATGTATAGTCGAGTTCAGAGTTCAGAGTTCAGAGTTCAGAGTCCCGGGTTATGAGAAAGGAGTGGTGATGTCGGGAAAAAAGGTTTTTGTCAGTGGGCTGCAGGAAGGACAGCAGGTGCGGGATCTCTTTTTAATTGCCCGGAAAAACCTTGCCGAGACCAAGGCCGGGAAACCCTACATGGCTCTTACCCTGATGGATCGAACGGGCGAGATAGAGGCCCGGGTCTGGGAGAACGCGCTGCAGTTTGATGCCGTGGCCGCAGTCGGAGAGGTCATTGTGGTTCAGGCCATGGCAAAATCCTATCAGAACCAGTTGCAGCTTGGTGTCTCCCATCTGCAGCGGGCCGATGAAGCGCAGGTGGCCCTGGCCGATTTTATGCCGGCAAGCAAGCGCCCGGTCCGGGAAATGCAGCAGGAGCTGAGCTCGCTAATTGCAACACTCTCCGATAAAGGGCTGCAACAACTACTCAGTACTCTTTTTTCCGGGGAGTTGCTTGAACAGTTCAGTACGGCCCCGGCCGCTAAAAAAATGCATCACGCCTATATCGGCGGCCTGCTGGAGCACACCCTGTCGGTGACCGGTATGGCGGTGAAAGCGGCAGAGCATTATCCCGGGCTTGACCGTGATATGCTGGTGGCAGGCGCTCTTGTTCATGATATCGCCAAGACCAGGGAATTCAGTTACAAATCCCTGCCCTTTGATTATACCGATTGCGGTCGGCTTGTCGGTCATCTTGTCCTTGGCGCCGACATGGTCCGGCAGGCGGCGGTCGGAATTGATGGGCTTGGGGCGGGCCGGGTTGACCAGCTGGTGCATCTGGTTCTCAGCCATCATGGCCGTCATGAATTCGGGGCGCCGGTGCTGCCCATGACCCCGGAGGCCATCCTCCTCCATCACCTTGATGATATGGATGCCAAGATGAATTACATTGATCAACTGCGAGAGAAACAGGATGAGCCCGGCTGGTCGGATTACCAGCGTCCCCTGGAGCGTTTTTTGTATCTGCGGCCCCTGAGCGAAGGGGATATGGAAGCTGCTCCTGCGCAAACGGATGTTTTCGTCCCGCCCGCTCCTGTTCGCAAGAAAAAGGCCAAAGCTGTAAAAAAAGACCTGCAGCAGCGCCAGCAGACCCTGTTTTGATCGGTTTGGCGGGGTGTCTTGTATCCAGTCCCTAGCCCCATAGCCGTCAAGCTAAGGAAAAATTGTCATTGGCAGAAACAAAAAAGTAGGGTGGCATTGCCCACCAAAAAAGCTGCCGAACCCCGATGGACTCAAAATGTAGCAACGTCCTTCCGGCGAAGCAGCGCTTATTGTACCCACTTCCTGCTGGTGGGCGGTGCCCACCCTGCAAAAACTGAAACCTGGCACCTGAGACCTGACTTCATGCTATTTTCTGAGATTCGCGGGCATTCAAGAGTCCTCCAGCTACTCATCCGGGTGATGCGTACTGATCGGCTGGCCCATGCCTATCTCTTTTCCGGCCCCGACGGCATCGGCAAGGCGACCGTGGCCGGGGAAATGGCTGCAAGCCTGCTCTGTACAGAGAAAAGCAGCCTGGATCCCTGCGGCCATTGCCCGGGTTGCCGTCAATATGATTCAGGCAATCATCCGGATTTTCTCCATGTCCAGCCCGATGGGGTTTCCATCAAGATTGATCAGATACGAAATTTAAAAAAGCAACTGGCCTTTTCCCCCTTTGCAGGCGGCATCCGGGTTATCCTCATTGAAGAGGCGCAGACCATGCGCCGGGAAGCGGCAAACAGCCTGTTGAAGCTGCTTGAGGAACCGCCGCCGGATAATCTATTCCTGCTGATTGCCGCCGATGCCGAACCTATACTGCCGACCATTCTTTCCCGTTGTCAGGTGCTTGCCTTTGCTCCGCTTGCCGATGACATTGCGGCCGAGATCATCGGTATCTATTCTCCCGAGCTTGATGGTCAGGCCTCTCTGATGCTGGCCAAGTTGTCCGGAGGCTGTCCGGGCAGGGCTCTGACCATGGATGCAGGCGATGTCCTGCCGTTACGCGATCAGGTGGTTGCGGCAGTGTTTGAGAGTAGGTGGTCTACCCCGCGCGCGGTTGAGGAAGCACTTTTTCTGGCCCGGGAGATGGCGGGATTAAACAATGGACTCGACCTGCTCCTTGACCTGCTTCGTTTGTTTTTCAAGGATGGGATGCTGGAGAGTCTTCAGGTGAAGCCGCAGCCGCAGAGTACCGTCGATGATCCAAAAGACTCTCTGTTGTTAAGAGAACGCTGGAACTTGTCACAGCTTTCTGATAAGATGCGCGCCATTGACGCAGCCGGTAAGGCTCTGGCCAGAAATTGTAACCGGGCCCTGGTCTGCGAAGTATTGATGCTTGACCTGATTGGAAACTGATACCCGAAATTCGACACCTGAACCTGGAATATGTCCGAAAGAGAAACAGAATCGACTGCGCCTGTATCCACGCAGAAAAACGACTCCAAAGAAAGCCGGTTATATTACTACCGCATTCGTTTCCGCAGGGTTGGACAGGAGTATACCGTTTCCTCGCCCCTGGCCGACCTGGGGCGTGACGATCAGGTCATTGTCAAGACTGATCATGGTCTGGAACCGGCAATGATCGTCGGCCGCTCTGCAGGGGACACCGGTGGCGGCGAAAAACGCGGGGTCTCGTATTCCGTCGGTCGTCGAGCCACCCGTGAAGAAGAAGAAAAATATACCCGGCTCCCTGTTCTGGAGCAGGAGGCCCAGGAAAGCTGTCTTGGCCAGATAAAAAGCCTCCATCTGCCCATGCATCTGGTTCGGGTGGAACGATATTTTAATGGTTCAAAGATTATCTTTTATTTTACCGCCGACAGCCGGGTGGATTTTCGGGAACTGGTCAAGAAGTTGGTGCAGGAGTTTCGTACCCGGGTGGAGATGCGGCAGATCGGTGTCCGCCATGAGGCCCAGATGATCGGTGGACTCGGGGCCTGCGGCCGGGAACTCTGCTGCACCTCGTTTTTAAAACAGTTTGATTCGGTCTCGATCAAGATGGCCAAGACCCAGGACCTGCCCTTGAACCCGGCCAAGATTTCCGGGGTCTGCAATCGTCTGCTCTGTTGCCTCACCTATGAGTATGACAGCTACCGGACCATGAAAAAAGGCATGCCCAGGATCGGCCGTTCTCTTCGTTTCGAGGATGCCGTCTACCGGGTTGTTCGTCTCATGCCCCTGCAGGGCAGCCTGTTGACAATTGGTGAAGACGGCGAGGAACGCATTCTGAGTGAAGAAGAATGGCGTGCCGCCAAACCCCTGCAGAAACCCCGTCAGAAGCAGAAGGGGAAAAAGAATCCGCGGAAGCCCCAGAAAAAACGAGGTCGTCAGGAAAAAAGTACCGGCACCGTTGAGAAAAAGAAAAAATAAGATGACAGCCTATATCACAACTCCGATTTATTATGTCAACGCCATGCCCCATCTCGGGCATGCCTATACGACTATCGTTGCCGACACCTATGCCCGCTTTAAACGGCTCTGCGGTGATGAGGTCCGTTTTCAGACCGGCACTGACGAACATGGCGAAAAAATTGTCCAGGCCGCGGAAAAAGAAGGGGTCAGCCCCGGAGAATATGTGGATCGGATTTCCGCTGCCTTCCGTGACACCTGGCCCGGGCTTTCCATTGAACCGGACAATACGATCCGTACCACCGATCCCGACCATATCCGAGTCGTGCAGACACTCCTGCAACAGGTTTATGATCAGGATGATATTTATTTCAGCGAATACTCCGGCCATTACTGCCAGGGGTGTGAGCGGTTTCTGACTGAAAAGGAGCTGGTCGACGGCAAGTGCCCCGATCACCAGACTGTCCCCAAAGAGATTAGCGAGCAGAATTATTTCTTTCGGATGTCCAAATATCAGGACTGGCTTATTGAGCATATTCAATCAAATCCCGAGTACATTACACCTGAGCGCTACCGCAACGAGGTTTTGTCGTTTCTGAGCGAACCCCTGGAGGATCTCTGTATCTCCCGGCCCACCTCGCGATTGACCTGGGGTATACCGCTGCCCTTTGACGGCAACTTTGTCACCTATGTCTGGTTTGACGCCCTGATTAACTATGTGTCCGGACTGGGCTGGCCCGACGGCGATGAGTATAAAAAATTCTGGCCGGTGGCCGAGCATGTGATTGCAAAAGATATTCTCAAGCCCCATGCCATCTTCTGGCCCACCATGCTCAAGGCCATGGGACTGCCTGCCTACCAGCGGCTCCATGTGCACGGTTACTGGAATGTGGATGAGACCAAGATGTCCAAGTCCATCGGCAACGTGGTGCGGCCCGGTGAGCTGGTCGAGGCCTATGGCGTCGATACGGTACGGTATTTTCTTCTGCGCGAGATGAGTTTCGGTCTCGATTCTTCTTTTTCCACCGAGGCCATTGTTGCCCGGCAGAATTCCGATCTGGCCAATGATCTGGGCAATTTGTTTTCCCGCTCCCTGACCATGGTGGCCAAGTATGCAGGTGGTGTTGTGCCGCCCCCGGAAAAAGATGGTTTGACCGATCAGGACCTGGAGGTGATCGCTGCGGTGGAGGCAATGTTTGAGCGCTACCGGCAGGCCATGGAAAATTTTTCTTTTCACCAGGGGCTGCAGGCGGTGTGGGAGGTTATCGGCCTGCTCAACCGCTATATTGTCACCAATGCTCCCTGGGAACTGGCCCGGGATGAGGCAAATACGGCCCGGTTGAACACGGTGTTGTATTTTCTGGTTGAAGGTCTGCGCGTTCTGGCCCTGGTCCTGCGGCCGGTGATGCCGGTTGCCAGCGACAAAATGGCCCAGGCCCTGGGGCTGCAGAATGAAATGGCGTCAGCTACCCTTGAAACTGCGGGCCGCTGGGGTGTGCTGGAGCCGGGGACAACAGTGGACAAGGGGCCGCAACTCTTTCCCCGTCTGGATAAAAAGAAAAAGAAACAACCGCAGCAGCAGAAAAAACAAGCGAAGAAAAAGTCGAAGCAGGAGGCCGCCTCTGTGGATATGGAGGGGATGATTACCTTTGAGGAGTTCGGCAAGGTTGAGCTCCGGGTAGCTGAAATCGTGGCAGCAGAGAAGATCAAAAAAGCCGATAAACTGCTTAAACTCAGTCTCAAGGCACCCGAAGACCGGACTGTTGTTGCAGGTATTGCCAAATTTTACTCGCCGGAAGAGCTGGTGGGGAAAAAGGTTCTTATTGTTGCCAACCTCAAACCAGCCAAGCTCATGGGGGTTACCTCGCAGGGTATGGTGCTGGCGGCTAAGGAAAAGGATGCTGACGGCAACGAGCGTTTGGTGTTGTCGACCGTCGATGGCGATATTGCTCCCGGTTCAAGGGTTGCTTGACATCCACCTTCTTCATGCACATTGTTTTGTGCTGAAACGCGGAGATCAATGCCGTTAACTTAACGGGAATATCAGCGACTCCGACCTGCACAAAGAAAAAAAAATAAGTAGAACGTGGAATAATAAAAATGTTTATGCTCAGTAATTTTTTGATTGCCATTGCCAAACTGTTGAGCTTTGTTCTCAGCGCCTATATCTGGATCGTGATCGGTCGGGCCGTGATCTCCTGGGTCAATGCCGATCCCTACAATCCCATTGTCCGTTTTCTGGTCCAGGCCACCGAGCCGTTGCTTTCCCGAATCAGGCGGTTTTTGCCGATCATGGGCGGTATGGATTTGAGCCCGATGATCCTTATTCTGGCGGTAGTCTTTCTGCAGAGCTTCCTGGTGCCCACTCTGCAACAGATTGCCATGACCCTTCGTTAATTTTTTCTCTGTATGCCGTTTGTACGGGCGAAAGAGGATGGCACCCTTATCCTTTCGCTTTATGTGCAGCCCCGGGCCGGGAAGAATGAACTGGCCGGACTGCATGACGGCGCTCTTAAACTCCGTCTCACCACCCCACCGGTAGACGGTAAGGCCAACAAGGCCGTTATCGCCTTTCTTGCCAAAAAACTTAAACTCCCCAAGTCAGCGGTCATCCTGCACAGCGGCCTGAAAAACCGTCGCAAACAGCTGCAAATTATCGGCCTCGACGAGCAGATGGTTCGGGAACGCCTCGGTCTGCCCTGATCTCTTTTCCCTGCCGGTTTTATCCGAAAATAGCCCGTGAAGTATGTCGTTTCAGGCTATTTTCATCGTTCGTTGTGGCTGTGACGTTAAAAATCTGGTCCAGCCATGCTGGTTTATCTGGAAAATCCGGCAACCTGTCTCGACTTCCTGGATTTTGCGGTCTATACTTATCAGAAGATAGATTTTTTTTAACCTTGGCACATGGAATACCGGGGTCTGCATTGGAGAATGTGCAATGAGTACGGAATTAAAAAGTTTTAGTACCCTGTTCACCGAGACCTGGGAACAGTTTAAAGACCGGGCCCTGACCATTCTTGGGGTATTGCTGATCAGTACCCTGGTGGTTCTCGGACTGATGGTGGTGCTCGCTGTTGTGTCCGTTGTCTCCGTCGACAGTCTTCAGGGGCTTGTGGAACAGTTTCAACAGGGGCGCTTTGATCTGCAGCTTGTACTGCTTTTCTGCCTGTTTCTCCTTGTGGTTGCGCTGGCGGGCATGTGGAGTCAGAGTGCGACCATTGCCGTGGTGATCGACGAGACCATGGGGGTGCGTGAGGCCCTGCGGGCTGGGTGGCAGCGGCTCTGGGCCATGGGCTGGATTCTGCTGCTGGCGGGTTCCATTGTCATGACCGGTTTTCTGCTCTTTATGGTGCCCGGGATTATCTTTTCGATCAGCCTGATGTTTGCCCTCTATCCGCTTTATGAGGATGATCTGCGCGGGATGGATGCGATTATGGCCAGCCGTCGGTATGTCAAGGGCCGCTGGTGGAACACCTGTGGAAAGCTGCTGTTGATCTGGCTGCTTGCCATCGTTCTTGATCTGATTCCGATGGTCGGCCCCTTTCTCTATTTTGTTTTCACCCCGTTTCTCCTCCTGTTCATGGTGGCCATGTATCGCGATCTGAAAGCAACAGCTGCCGAGCCAACGGCAGTGGAGCGGAGGTCAGGCTGGTGGCTCCTTGCCGTTATCGGTATGGTTTTACCGGTGGTTGGAATGGGCGCGGCCCTGGTCACCCTGGGGCCGCAGCTTCCAGCCCTGTTACAGGAGGTGGGAGCGTTAACCCGGCAGCAGTCCATGCCCGGCAGAATGCCGCCGGTTGTGCCTGCTCCTCAGGGGCAAGATAAGGATATACAGGTTATCCCGGAAGCCGGGCAGTCCATCTGGCGGGATCCGGTGGGTGATGTGGCACAGCTCGGGGTCGGACGCTGGATGGATATTGAGGCGGTTTCTGTGAAGTCCGATGCCGGTACGCTCTTGATCGATGTTCAGACCCGCTTTCCGTTGTCCGTCGCCTTTAATGCGGCCTCAACCACGGCCCAGTCCTTGTATCGGCTGGCAGAACTCTACTTTGATACTGATGTTGATCGTCGGACCGGTGGTCCGGCAGGGAAAGATTCCGGCCGTTCCGGGTATGATTTCGGCCTGGATATTACCCTTGAAGTGCCGAGAAATGAACCGGAAAAGGGGCAGGTGCATGTCGGTCTGTTCAGGTTTGAGAACGGTGTCCGCAGATTTCTCGGCCCCCTGCCGGAAGAGCAGGTCCAGGTTCAGGGAAATCACATTCGGTTGCGTCTGGGCTTTGACCTGATTGGCGTGCAGACAGGGGGCCGGTTGCGGATGAGCTTTATTGAAACCTTTCAGCACCAGGGCAGCGGTCTTTCCAAAGACAAAATTATTGATTTATAGGTGGGAAAAATGAAACAACTCGTTGTTGCAAACTGGAAGGCAAATCTTTCACCTGCGCACGCAGATGAGTGGTTCCGAATCTTTTGCGCCCGGTATCAACCCCGGCCGGATATCGAGGTCGTGCTCGCTGTTCCTTTTCTTTTTCGTGAGCAGGTGGCCGCACAAGTGAAGGAGTTGCCGGGCATCAGTCTGGCCGCCCAGGGTGTTTCACCCTATCCGGGTGGAAGTTATACCGGGTCGACTCCGGCATCATGGCTGCAGGGAATGGTAGAGTATGCACTGCTGGGGCACAGAGAGCGGCGGAAATATTTTCATGAAACCGTTCAGGACATAGCCGCCCAGGTACGTGAATGTGTTTCCGCCGGCATCAAACCCATTCTCTGCCTGGGCGATGAGGGGATTTCCGACATGCAGGCGGCCCTTGACGGCGGTGAACTGGCGGCCGTGCTTCCCGCCTACACCCCTGATGCGGCAGTGGCTCTGGAAAAGGCACGGGAAATTACTGGAATTCAGGAAGGCATTGCCCGGGTAAGCGGGTATTTCCGTGATCGACCGGTACTGTATGGTGGTGGTGTTGATGCCGAAAACAGCAGTGCAATTCTTGCCCTGCCCGAGGTTTCCGGCATCATGCTCGGTCGCGGCTGTCTGGATGCTGAGATCTTTGTGCAAACGCTTAAAGGGAAATAGAAGGGAAAAAGAGAATAGGGGACAGACCACGTTTTCCAGGGAAAAGCTAACTCAACAAGCATGAAATTGTGCAAGAAAACGTGGTCTGTCCCCTATTCTATTTCCCACCTATTTCCCAGACGTTCTTACATCGCCAGCAGCCGCCGGATACGTTCTTCCATGGGCGGATGGGTGGAAAACAGGTTTGCCATGGAGCTGCCCTTCAGGGGGTTGACGATATACATCTGGGCCGAGGCCGGGTTAACCTGCATGGGCCGCTGTTTGTTGTAATTGGATAACTTCTGCAGGGCACTGGCCAGGGCCTTGGGGTGGCCGCAGATTTCAGCCCCGGTTCTGTCGGCAATATATTCACGGCTTCGGGAGATAGCCATCTGGATAACTGTGGCTGCCAGCGGGGCCACGATCATCATTGCCAGCATGACCAGAGGGTTGCTGCCCCCCTCTTCATCATTTCCGCGTCCGCCGCCGAATATCATCGCCCATTGGGCCATGGTCGCCAGGTACGAGATGGCACCGGCCATGACTGCGGCAATCGAGCTGATCAGGATATCCCGGTTTTTAATGTGGCCCAGTTCGTGGCCGAGCACGCCTTCAAGCTCTTCCCTGTTTAAAGCCTGCATAATGCCGGTGGTGACCGCTACGGCGGCGTGTTCCGGATTCCTGCCGGTGGCAAAGGCATTGGGGGTTGGGTTGTCGACCACGTAAACCTTGGGCTTGGGCAGACCTGCCCGTTGGGCAAGTCCGGCCACCATTCGGTGCAGGTCGGGCGCCTCGGCCTCGGAAACCTCTCGGGCCTTGTTCATGGCCAGAGCCAGTTTGTCCGAATTCCAGTAGGAAAAAAAGTTCAGGCCAAGGGCTATGACCAAGGCAATAATCATGCCCTGTTGTCCGCCAAGGGCCTGGCCTCCGACCATGAACAGCGCGGTCAGCGCCGCCATCAGGATGAATGTTTTTATGGTATTATTCATAGCTGTTCCGTTTATTTTTTGTTTGTCCGGAGAGGTTCGTCTACAAAATAAGAACGGATAAGGCTGCGTCAAGGAAAAAGCGAGAGAAGTGAGAAATAGGGGACAGACCACGTTTTCAGGTAAAAGGTAACTCAGCAAGAATAAAGTTGTGCAAGAAAACGTGGTCTGTCCCCTATTTCCTATGAAGAGGAAACAAGGGGGTTAGAGTTGCAACATGGCCAGGATAACCTTTTCCGCCCCTTCGCCGATCTGGTCCACTCTGGAATCAAGCATGTAACAGGGGGTGGAAACAACCTTATTTATTGTATCCACCACAATCTCGCCCTGCCAGGTGGAGATATGCTCTGCACCCATGGTTACAAGGTTGCCGGCAGTGCCTTCGTCCTGGCCAATGGTGAGTTTGACGCCTTCCAGAATTTTGGCCAGGATAACCGGGGCAATACAGAGCGCGCCGATGGGTTTGCCGACGGCATGGGTGGTGGTGATGGCCCGGGCGACATCCGCGTTAACCGTGCAGTTCGGCCCATCGAAGGCATAGGTGCAGAGATTTTTTGCCGCCCCGACACCGCCGGGCAGCACCAGGCCGTCAAAATCATCCGGGCTGTACTCTGAAAGAGGCTTGATTTTGCCGCGGGCGATTCGGGCCGACTCGATCAGGACATTGCGCTCCTCGTTCATCTCCTCGCCGGTGATGTGGTTGAGCACGTGGTGCTGTCTGATGTCCGGAGCAAAACACTGGTAGTCGGCCCCGTTCTTGTGAATGGCCCACAGGGTCAGGGTTGCCTCATGGATTTCAGCCCCATCCTGGTGCCCGCATCCGGAAAGAATAACCGCAAATTTTTTATTCATCAACGACTCCTGAGTAGATTGCCGGTAAATTTCGAAACTGCTCGGCGTGATCCAGGCCGTAGCCGATAAGAAAGCCTTTTGTCACCTTGAAGCCTGAGTAATCGACCACAACATCCGCCTCCCTGCGCTCGTGTTTATCGATCAGAGCACAGATCCTGACCGATGCCACCTGGTGTTCCTTGAAATACTGGCGCAGCCAGGCAAGAGTCGTCCCGGTATCGACAATGTCTTCAACCAGCAGAATGTCCTTTCCGCTCAGATCTATCTCCGGTGGTTTGGTCAGCCGGATGGTCCCGGAGGTGGTGGTGGCATCGCCATAGCTTGCCACCCGGATAAAATCGATCACAACCGGCAGGTCAATGGCCCGGGCCAGATCAGCCAGGAAGACAAAGGCCCCGTTGAGCACTCCGATCAGAACCAGTGGTCGGTCTTTGTAGTCGGTGGTTATTTTTTGGCCGAGTTCCTGAACCCGTTCGGCAATCTCCTGGCTGCTGAAGACTATTTCTTTTTCCATTCCTACTGACTCTTCCACTCTTTAAGCAGTGCTTCCGCTTCATTTCTGTCGGTAAAATTACCTTCGGCCCCAAGGGCCTCTTCAAGTTCTTTGACCGCCTGGTCATGCTTGCCTTCGCCGTACAGGGCCATGGCCAGGTGGTACCTGAAGACCGGCATGTCCGGCTGTTTTTCTACGGCCTGGGCAAACTCATTGCGGGCCAGGCCGTATGATTTGCGCTTAAGATGAACCCATCCCAGGGTATCGATGATATGAACTTCATCGGGGAGCTGTTCTTTGGCAATCATGGCCAGTCGCAGGGATTCGCCAAGGTCCGGTTCGGGTTCCTCGGCAATGATCCAGGCCAGGTTGTTGGCGGCTGGAGCAAAGTCGGGCCGGAGATCAAGAGCCTTTTCGTATTGTACCTTGGCTCCGGCTGTATCGTTTTTCTGCTCGAGCAGCGCCCCGATGCCCATGTAGGCCTGGACGTTTTTCGGATCCTGTTTCAGTAGATCTTCGTATTCGGCAATGGCGGCATCGGTTTTTTGCAGTTTATTGAGGATGGCAGCGCTCAGGCTGTAGGTTCTCGGGTTTTGGGGGGCAAGTACCTGGGCTTTTTTGATGACATCCAGGGCCTCGTCATATCGCTTTTCGCTCATCAGCATGGTGCCGAGCAGCAACAGGTCGCCGGCACTCTTCGGGGCCTTCTTTATCTGTTCTTTGACCAGTGTGATCAGCTCTTCTTTACTCTTGCCCCCGGCTCCTTTAATGCGGACAAGATTGAGCAGGGCCAGGGTGTTGCCGGGTTGCACCGCAAGAAGCTGCTCAAAGGTCCCGGCGGCCTTGTCCAGGTCTTTCTTGCCCATGTAGGCAAGGCCGAGGTTGCCCAGCACTTCAATGTTGTCGGGAACCTTACTCTGCATCTCCGTCAGGATTTTGATCGCATTACCATAATCCTTGGAGAACAGAACACCCTTGGCCAGCAACAGGGCGGCGTTGAAATTTTTCGGATTGAGCTTGAGGGCAATGGCGGCTTCACGTTTGGTGCCGTCAAAGTCTCTGCTCCGGCAAAAGAGCAGAGCAAGGACCGCATGGTATTTGGATTCACGCGGATTGCGGCGAATGGCTTCCGCCGCACTGTTCTGGGCCATTTCCATCTGGCCGAGATTCATCTGTGCCAAGGCCTTGACAAAAAATGGGTCCGGCCAGCGAGGATAGTCTTTCGTCAGTGTATCGAGCAGGGTCAGAGCGTCCTGATTCTTTCCCTGTTTGAGGAAAAATTTAGCCTGTACCAGATTGGCCCCGCCGTTTTTTGGATTTTCCTTGAGGATCTCGTCCATCAGCTGCTCGGCCTGATCGAATTTTTTCTGCTCAAAGAAATAATCGGCGAGCTGGGCCTTAATATCCTGGGGCTTGTCTGATTGCTCCATGGCTGTCTGGTAGGCCAGAACCGCCTTGTCCACCTGTCCGCTTCTACGATAAAAGTCGGCAAGGATCAAACGTAACCGGTCATTTTCTGGAAACAGTTTGATTGCATCCAATATGGTCTGCTCGGCCTTTTTTTGTTCCCCGGCCTGACGGTAGAGCAGGGCGAGCTGGATATGAGGGGTTGCATTGTCGGGAAAGCGGCTGATCATTGCCCGGGCAATCTTTTCAGCCATCTCCCGGTTGCTCAGTGATTGGTAAAAGCTGAACAGGATCTGGTGGTTGGCCAGTTTGTCGGGATTGACCGAGATGGCCTTTTTAAATGCTGTTTCCGCACTCTTGGTGTCTTTTTTTGTGGCAAACAGCCGCCCCTGAATGGCGTAGAGTCGATCCAGGTTCGGGTCGCCGGCAAGGGCCTGGTCGACAAGCTTTTCCACCTTGTCGAAGTTGCCGTCAATGAGTTCGATGTTGGCCATGAGCGCGAGGGCATCGACATTCTCCGGGTTCGAAACCAGAATTTCTTCTGCCTGTTTCCTTGCCCCGTCTTTGTCACGGCTCATCAGGAGAAACTCGGCTGTTTTCAGGCGAGCATCGATATTTGATGGATCCAGACTGGAGGCTCGCTGCAGTTCATTAAAGGCTTTTTTCCCAGCCCCGAGCTTGAGGTAGAGCAGGCCGAGCTGATAGCGGGCATCGGCAAATTTTGGATCAATCTGAATGGCATTGCGCAGTTCAATAACAGCTGCTTTGTCATCCTGTTGTTCAATGTACACCATTGCCTTTTTATAATGGTTTTCCTTTTTGGTCTCAGGATCATTGAAACAACCGGCCATGGACAGGGCCAGAATGCATATAAGCATAAGGCGAAAGATGAAACAGGATGAAAAACGTTGCATGGCAATAACCTGGGGGGAAATTAATAGATAGTCGATTGAATTCTATTTCAATATATAACAAATACCGGTTTGATTCATAGAAAAAGTTCAATTTTTTTCGGGATTATGCTACGATTACATCACTGTTGATGAATATTTCTTCAGTACGGAATTATAAAAAAGGGGGGTTCGAGTCATGAAGAAGTTGTTGTGGTTATTTTTTTCGGTTATTCCGATGCTGTGCTGGTTGTCCGTGAGTGCAGTTCAGCCGGTATTTGCCGCGCAGTCGACGACTGACGTGGTTGTCGACAGTGCGCAGAAGGAACAGTTGCGACGGGAGATTGTCGGTGATCAGGTGTTGCCCGGCGAACAGCAGGAGTATGTTATCGGTCATGGTGATATACTCTCTATCAGTATTTATGGTGAAGGCGATATGGCAGCATCGGCCGGAAGCAGTGATCCCCGGCCTGCTGTCGGGATCGGCTCTAGTCCCCAACAGGCGGCGAGTGGGGTTGATGTACGAATGGATGGGCGGGTTTCTTTAAAACATATAGGTGATGTTCAGGTCGCCGGTATGACCCTGACCCAGGCTGCCGATTATTTGAAAAAACTGTATCTCACGGTCTTTGAACGTCCTATTATTACCGTGGTTCTTGTCCAAAGTAAAAGCCGTCGTTATACGGTGATGGGCCAGGTTAACAGTCCCGGTATTTTTTTCCTTGATTTCCCTATCACCATCGTCCAGGCCATTGCCAGAAGCGGCGGCTTTAACGAATGGGCCAAACATGATGTGACGGTAATCCGCCAGGGCAGCGGTCCTGCCTCTGTACGCAGCAAAGAGAAAAAAACGCTGAAGTTTGATTATGATGATTTCCTCGATGGCGATGATCTGGAGAAGAATATCTACCTGCAGCCCAACGACGTCATGATCGTACACTAATTTTCGGAGGTTGATGTGTCCTGTTTCCGTTACAATCTGAGTCTGTTGTTTTGCTGTGGCCTTGTTTTTTCCGGAAGTTCTGTCTATGGCCGGCAGAATATTCTGATTGGTGAAGTTTCCATTCGATACGATCATCAAGATCGGACCTATACCAACAGCGGCCTGATTGCAACAACACCTGATGACGAAGGCGGTGAAGTTGTTGCAGGTGATGTCGGTGAGACCGGTACCGGGGCAACGGTTATTGTCCTTGAAGATCGTCGTGGTGATCGGCAGCAGTATTTTCTGACTCCGCGGCTCACCTTTTCCTCAACCGGAATGAGGGATGTCCTTGAAGTGACCTATGCACCGTCCCTGAATTACGATCAGCTTGACGAGACAACGGACCTAGACCATGATTTTGGTTTGCGGGCGGAACGAAACCTGACCAGAAACTGGCTGGTCTCTCTAAATAACCGCTTCTTTCTGGGAGATGACCCGGTTCGTGGAGAACAGTATCGTACTGCTGCTATCGTCCCGGCAACCGGCGAACCTGTTGCTGAAGAACCAGCTGTCGGTTCTCCCAGCGATGGCTCCGAAGAGCCTCTTACCGAACGGTTCGGTCGCAGGCGGTATTGGACCAATACCCTTAATCTAAGCACGGATTATGATTACGGGGCGGATAGAACGTTTATTGCCGGTTACAGCTTTGACGTTCTACGCAATGATGATTCGGATACTGCCGGCGGATACACCGATTACGATCGACATACCGGACTGCTGAGCCTGAATCATCGTTTTAATCAGCGCTGGAGCGGGTTTGGTGAAGCACGCTATTCCAGGGGGCTTTTTGATGAACCCGATATATTTGTGGTTAGCCCTCCCGGAGATGCCGGTGATGCGCAGATTGATCATGTTGCCGGAACCGGTTCCGACGATCTCACAGAGTATAATTTCAGGGTCAGAGGCGGATACGATACCTCTCCGCATCTGCACCTGTTTACCGAGTACAGCTATCTCAACACCGATTATGATGTGGCCCTCCGCGAAGATTATGAAGTCAATAATTTTGCCTTTGGGTTCGACTATGATGTGACCCAGCGCCTGCATGTTACCCTGTCCGGCGGTCCATCCTGGGGATCTTTTGAAAACAGCCCCACGGAATCCGATTATAACGCCTATGCCGGTTTGACCTGGGATTACATGCACGGGGCATTGACGTTTTTTGCCGATAAGGGGTATGATCAGAGCAACTTTGACGGGCGCAGAAGCGGTCTGACCGATTTCTGGCGCACAGGCGTTGCACTTGATTATCAACTGACCCGGGCGCTTACGGCAACGGTTTCCGCTTCGTATAGTGATAATCGTCGCCTCCAGTACCCGACACCGCAGACCATTGTTGTGGTTGATAATGGACAGCCGCCTGAAACCGCTCCTTTGCCTCCGGAGGATTTTGAGCAGATTGAATATACGGAAAAGGACTATGATGCCGGGGTCTCGCTTGCCTACACCTTTCTGCGTTGGTATACGATTTCGGGCGGGTATCGGTATTATGACCATGATACCGATATCGTCACTGGCGGGACCGGCTCGTATTATGAACACCGCGCCTTTATTCAGCTGGCCGTCAGTAAAGAGCTTTTTCGCTGGTAAAAAATACCAATGTGCGGAATTGCCGGTTACTTTAATATACAGCACGATCAGGAGAAAAGCCTCCATCTCCTTGAACGGATGATCTGGCCGCTCCACCATCGCGGACCCGACGGGTTCGGTTTCTTCCAGGATAAGCGCGCCGGTCTCGCCCATGCCCGGCTCTCCATTATTGATCTGGAGGGCGGCTGGCAGCCGATTCACAATGAAGACAAAACCCTGTGGATTATCTTTAACGGCGAAATCTTTAATTACCCGGAGCTGCGTCGGCAGCTTATCAGCCGGGGCCACCGGTTCACAACCCATTCCGACACCGAAGTGATTCTTCATCTCTATGAGGAAAAGGGTGAACGATGTCTCGATGATCTGAACGGCCAGTTTGCCATCGCCATCTATGACCAGCAGAAGCAGGAGCTGTTTCTTGCCCGCGATCGGATGGGGATTCGTCCCCTCTTTTACAGCTTCCATAACGGACGGTTCTATTTCGCCTCCGAGATCAAGTCGATTTTTTCCGCTGATCCGGGCATCCCGAGGCAGATCAACAGGGAGGTGATTCAGGAGATCTTTACCTTCTGGAGCCCGGCCGGAACAGAGACGGTGTTTGAGGACGTAGAGCAGCTGGATCCCGGCTGTTGGCTGAAGATTGACAACCAGGGCAGGGTTGAACAGCACCAATACTGGCAGATTCCCTTTGGTACTGCCACGCAGTCCACCGCAACTGAGGCCGAGCTTGCCGAGCAGCTGCGGGAACTTCTGATCGATTCCACCCGGCTCCGGCTGCGGGCCGATGTCCCGGTCGGCGCCTACCTGAGTGGCGGGCTTGATTCCTCGACCATCACCTCCCTGATCAAGCATTTCACTGACAACGAGCTCAAAACCTTTTCCGTTACTTTCAGCGACAAGGTCTATGATGAACAGCAGGAACAGCAGGAAATGGTGGACTTTCTGCAGACCGATCATCATTCCATTCGCTGTACCTATGATTCCATCGGCCGGGCCTTTCCCGATGTTATCCGGCATACGGAAACACCGATTTTGCGGACTGCACCCACGCCATTATATCTGCTCTCCTCTCTGGTTCGGAAGCATGACTATAAGGTCGTGCTCACCGGCGAGGGCGCTGATGAGATTCTCGGCGGCTATGATATTTTCAAAGAGGCAAAGGTCAGGGCCTTTATTGCCGGTCAGGCGGATTCAAGCTGTAGGCCATTTCTGCTTAAACGATTGTATCCTTACCTGACCCTGTCGCCCTCAAAGTCCGCCGAATATGCGCGCAGGTTTTTTGATACCGACGCCTCGGTGGATGATATTTTTTACGGGCACAGGCCGCGCTGGAAGACCACTTCTGGTACCCATCTTTTTCTGCGCGATGATCTGGTGGAGAATCCAGGGCAGACGCCGCTGGACAAACTGGAAAACATCTGGCAGAATCGATTACAGGACATGGATTTTTTCAGCCGGACCCAGTTCCTTGAGAGCCGTCTCCTGCTGGGTAACTACCTGTTGTGTTCCCAGGGCGATCGGATGGCCATGGCCCATTCGGTTGAAGGCCGTTTCCCCTTCCTCGATCACCGGGTGGTGGAGTTTGCCTGTACCATTCCGCCGCATCTGCGGATGAAGGCGCTGAATGAAAAGAATATCCTGAAGAAATCCATGGTTGACCTGCTTCCGGCCGGGATTGTCAAACGCAAGAAACAGCCCTACATGGCCCCGGATATCCTGAGCTTTTTTGGAGACAATACCCCTGAGTACATTGAGTATTATCTGTCGGAGCAGAAAATCAAAGAAAGCGGCCTGTTTAAGCATAAAGCGGTGGAACGGTTACTGACCAAATGCCGGAAAAAGAGCCGCCAGGGGTTCCGGGAGAATATGGCCTTTGTCGGTATCCTGTCGACCCAGATTTTGTATGATACGTTTGTTGATAATTTCCAGGTTGATATGCCGGAAAAATTAAAGAATATCAAAGTGGTCAATGATTGCGTTATGATATTGAACAGGGAGAAACAATGGCTGAAACCGTAGTAACGATACGACAATTTATTTTTGATAATTTTTTGTTTGATGCTGCTGAGGAGGATCTCGGCAATGATGATTCCTTCCTGGAGCAGGGTATTATCGATTCCACCGGGGTTCTGGAGCTGGTTGAATGGCTTGAGGACACCTTTGAGATAACCGTGGATGATGAAGAGTTGGTTCCTGAAAATCTGGATAGCGTGAATCAGCTGGCCGCCTTTATTGCGAAAAAGACTTGAGAAGCCGATAGTGCCTTACTCCTTAGTTTCCGGCTTAAAAAACAGATAGCGAAGACTTCGAGAAGTTTTCAAGGCAATGGCTCTCACCCGTAGAGCCCGCCCCTGCGGGCGATTGATTGCGTTATCGCTCGCGGGGGCGAGCTCCTAGTGCGGCCGGGCAAGGTCGTTTATTCCATCGGGTGGAAGTCCCGCTCCGGTAAGGCAGACCAGCCACCGGATAGAGAACCCTGGGCTGGCGGGAGTAATCCCAAAGGTTAAGCACAGGGGAACCAAG
>JAJRQC010000162.1 GCA_024280455.1 Deltaproteobacteria bacterium
CGACAGTAACATGACTCTATCTTTGTATAAAGACGTCGCATAGAAAAAGTAGCGAACTGACTTGTCAGCCGCTGTAAAAAGGAACTGCAGATTCCACCTTAAATTTATCAACTGGTGGTTTAAGAATGGGGGTAGGCGTAATGAGCCCTTTTGAGATCGATCATGTTATCAATGGTTTTGCCGAGACCGCCAAAGGTGCGGTTGCGGTCGGGTTCGACGGCATTGAGATCCACGGAGCGCACGGCTACCTGATCAACCAGTTTCTCTCGTCCTATTCCAACAAACGAACGGATGGATACGGCGGTTCGGTAGAAAACCGTTTCCGTTTTGCCCGCGAGGTGATCCGGGCGGTCAAGACAGTCATGCCCGAGGATCGTCTGCTCACCTTCCGCATCTCCAACTGGGGAATTGCCGACATGGAGGTCTCGCTGTTTGAATCCGCCGAGGAATGGCAGCAGATTATCAAGCTGCTTTCCGCAGAACCCATTGATATCATCTCGATCTCAACCTATGATTTCAAGGCCGAAGCCTTCGGCACCGGTAAAACCATGGCCGGGCTTACCCGAGAAGTTACCGACCTGCCTCTGATGCTTTGTGGAAAAATATATGATCGGAAAACCACGATCGAGGCCCTGCAAGATGCCGATATCGCGCTCAGCGGCAAATCAATATTGCTCAATCCGGACTGGGTTGAAGATGTGTGCCAGGGCAGAGAGTTGCCGGTGTATTCTTCCGATGAGGCCGGGATTGCCTATACCGAAGAACCCTTGCCGTAACAGTGTTCGGGGTAATGAGTAAAAAAAGACTGCTCAGGATTTTCTGTATTTCCCTGGGCGCCTATCTCTTTTTCAGCTACGTACTGCTGCCGCTCCGCATCGAGGGACGCAGCATGGAACCTACCTATGCCGATGGTGGTTTCAGCTTCTGCCGGCGCCTGCAGTATCTCTTTTCGGAACCCAAACGCGGTGATGTGGTCGCCATCCGTTTTGCCGGCAGACAAGTGGTACTTTTAAAAAGAGTTGTTGCCCTGACCGGAGACACGGTTGAATTTCAAAACGGGGTGTTGCTGGTCAACAACCAGAGAGTCAGCGAACCCTATGTCCGTTACAACTCGAACTGGAACCTGCCCCCAAGACAGGTTGCCCCGGGCAAGGTCTATGTGGTGGGCGACAATCGTGGAGTGCCCATGGAGCAGCACCACTTCGGCCAGGTTTCAACCCAACGCATCCTTGGCAAGGTTGGATTTTCGGCAACGTTGTAAAACACGAAAAATTTGTTCACGGATGTAGATTCAGCTGTATCGAAGGAATATCCCCGTACTTTCAATAAGCACGAGCTAGCCGTAACCCCACGGTCTTGACAAACACAGCAGGACAATTATAAGTATACTTATACTGGCTTATTTGACTGACGAGGTTAGATTATGGGACAAGTAACTATATATCTCGACAAAGAGATCGAGAACAAATTAAAAACCGCAGCAAAATCCAGCAAAATCTCCGTGAGCAAGTGGGTTGCCAACGTCATAAAAGAAAAGATCTCCACGGAATGGCCCGCGGATGTTGTTGAGCTGGCGGGCAGCTGGAACGAAGATTTTCCTACGCTGGAGGAAATTCGTTCAACAGTGGGTGATGATACACAACGAGAGCCCCTGTAATCTTGTACCTTCTTGATACCAATACGTTAATTTATTTTTTCAAGGGCATCGGCAATGTTGCGGAAACGTTTCTGTCAAAATCTCCTGAAAACATAACTATCCCGGCAATTGCACTGTACGAACTCGAGGTCGGAATAGCAAAATCGACCAATCCACATAAAAGAAAAAAACAGTTAACCGCTCTTGTCTCACGGATTACGGTCTCTCCATTTGGTGCCGAAGAAGCCAAAGCTGCTGCCGGAATACGGGCAAACCTTGAGCGCAAAGGAACTCCTATCGGGCCATACGATACCCTTATCGCGGCTATTGCCTTACACACCAGATCCATCCTGGTGACCCACAACACAAAAGAGTTTAAACGGGTCGACAACCTTGTCATTGAAGACTGGTATTAGCCGAAGTCTTCGGCTACTCGGGCCACAGGGCCACAGAAGGTAGCCCCCTTAACCCTTTCACTCATTCATCTCCGACATCATGACAATGAGGGCCGTATGAGCGTGATCTCGATAACTGATGGAGTATCATTCACGATATTTGGGAGAAGATCGAGTTACAGAGATGACTCCAGCATTATGCCATTACCAGTCATCCCTGTGGCTCTGCCCCAGACCCCGAGGTTTTCAAGGCATAGAGGCTCCTCTGAAATATCAGCCATCAATAAAAAAGGGGAGCCCGAAGACTCCCCTGATGACGATATTTCGTCGTCGCCTATCCGGTTATCCCTCGGCGAGTTGCTCCTCAGCAGAGCCCGCTTCCGTTTCACCGGACCTCTTTTTCCATGGTGGGCATGGAATGTTTTTATCTCATCGGGCGCTTGCCTTACGTGGCAAGCGCGTATAAAGCTCCAGGAAGAGTTTTTCATCAAGTTGAGCCTGCTCCTTTTCGGCCCCAACGGTCAGGAGTTCAGCTGCCATGGTATTGAGCAGTCGTAAATTACCGGCTGAATGTTCAACCAGGGTATCCAACAACGGTTTGGTCATAAGTTGCGGGGCCCCGGCCTGCTCAAGAGCATACTCCAGACATTCACGTAATTCTCCTGCAGAGTATGGTTCAAGAATCCGCCGGTATCTGATACGACTGCCAAGGAGTTCAGGGTAGAGTAGGAGTTCAGGGAGTTCAGGGGACGAGTTCAGGGGACAGTATATGTATCTTTTGATTTGTATAGACGTAATTACATATACTGCCCCTAGAACTCCTATCCCGAAATTTTAATGAAAAATCAGGGAAAAGTGTTGCGAGGCAATTCGTTTGACGGGAAAGATTTTAGATTTTTTTTTATGTTGTCGGCAACCGCTTTTGCATATCCTGGTTAGATTCTCCATAAACAGCTGGAACCCGGCTTGGCGCAATTTAATTTTGTAACAATCTCTCATCCCGCTGAGGCGGGATGATTCATTGTGCGGTTTTTCCAGCCGGTCAGCAATGCAAACCTCTTCACGTATTCCTCACCAACATCATGACCAAGAGAACCGTATACCGCCCACATTCTCCATATCTGAAAAACAGGCTCAACAAAGTATCTTTGCCAAATGAATTCTTGACACCGGCCCGACTACGCCTTACCTTAAAGTAAGGAATAAAATAAAGTAAGGAGATCGGTATGGCGCTGGCAACACTCACAACCAAGGGACAGGTGACAATCCCCAAAAAAATCAGAGAATCGTTACAACTCCGAACCGGCGACAAGATTGAAATTATTGTCACGGATAAACGAGAAGCCATAATCAGGCCTATCTCAAAGAAAGTAGATGACATTTTCTGTAAATTACATAAACCGGGCAGAAAAGCAATCAGTACCGAAGCGTTAGACAAAGCTATCAGAAACCGGATGAAGGATACATTTAAATGAAGGGAATCGACACAAATATCCTTGTTCGTTTCCTTGTTGCCGACGATGAGTTCCAGGCTAAAAAAGTGTACATTATTTTTAAAGAGGCGGAATCAAAGAGAAACGAACTCTTTGTTCCGATACTCGTCGTTTTAGAATTAATCTGGTTGCTGGAATCAGCTTACGAAATTTCAAGAGAAGAAATCATCGACTCGATAAGCGAACTCCTGCTCATGCCGATTTTAAAATTTGAGAATCAATCAGTTGTGCAACAATTCATACAAGCAGCCCAGGGAAACAGATACGATCTTTCAGATCTTCTCATTGCTCACTCTGCCGCAGAACAGGGCTGTGAAACAGTCATTACTTTTGACAGGAAAGCATCAAAATATACTCTGTTCGAGCTGATACAATGACTGTGGCCTTCTGTAAGAATTACAGAATCCCCTCACACACAAGAGTTCTTTGAGTCATATTGTGGTAACCGGAAAAAACCTTCTGTTTATACTCACAGCGATAGCCCTTATAGCAGGGCTGTTCTTTTTCCTGCTTCCCAACCGGGAAAAAGAGGTAAAAAAACAGTTGAACCGGTTGAGTGCAGCCGCCTCCGTACAGCAGGACGAACCGTCCCTGACCGCCCTGAAAAAAGCGGCCCGGATCGGTAAACTCTTTGCCGACACCTGCACCCTGAATGTCCAGCGCCCTGCGATCAATGGCAGTTTCAGCCGCAAGGAAATCATGGATCGGATCTCCATGGCAAAAAGAGTCTTCACCAAACTGAAGGTCTCGTTCTACGACATTACCGTGCAGTTCCCGGCCGCCAGCAAGGCCGAAGCACTCCTGACCATGCGACTGCTCGGAGAACGTGGCGATCAGGACTTTGCCGACGTCCAGGAAGTCCGGTTCACCCTGGAGAAGGTTGACCGAAAATGGCTGATCAACGGGGTGGAATTTATTGAAGTGCTGGAAAAATGATGCGAGTGCTGAATAGGGGTTAAAACGGAACATCGGTAGAGAATTCAACCACCTCCTCTGTCCGGGGATGAAGAAATTGCAGGAATGCGGCATGGAGCAACATACGTTCTCCCGGTTTCCGGGTGCCGTACAGGCGATCACCGACAATGGGACAGCCCAGGCCCAGGGAATGGGCGGCATGAAGTCTGAGCTGATGGGTGCGACCGGTCAGGGGAATAAACTCCACCCGGGTTTTACCGTCCTCCACGGACACTCTGCGCCAGCGGGTAACCCCTGACTTGCCCCGGACAGGATCGTAGATCTGATGGGGCCGGTTATCCGGATCAAGACGGAAGGCAAGTTCGATCCGCCCCTGCTCTTCCCCGACAACACCAACGAGCACGGCCAGATATTTTTTGTGCACTCTACGCTCGGCAAACTGCCGGGAGAGTATACGGTGGGCCTCCACAGTCCGGGCCAGTACCATGAGGCCGGAGGTGTCCATATCGAGCCGGTGGACCGATGGCTGTTGGGGACAGTCGGGAAAAAGCTCTCGTATCCTCCTTACCACACAATCCTGTTTATCCGGTCCGCGACCGGGAACCGACAACAGGCCTGCCGGTTTTTCGACCACCACAAATTCCGGATCAACATGAAGAACCTTAAGCGAGGTTGTCATCGATCAGCTCCCTCAATTCCACAGAGCATATGACCTAGAATAGGTTGGCAGCGCGACCGGCAGGACGGATAAAATTGTTTATGGATGCCGCTCCCGGACGCATTATCCCGGCCATAATAGAATTCCGCCAAGCTCAGGGGCATCAGATGGTTGCGGGCGGCATGGGCAAGCAGTTTCGGGGCGCAACAGTCCCCGGTTCCGGTGGGCATGCCGCCTGCACCGGTAAAGACTTCGGCAAGTTTTTTTTCCTCTCCCCTGAAGTTGGGGACCCGGTACAATGAAAAAATATCCTTCATTAGCCTCCGGGATTTTTTTTTGCGCCTGCGGCCCAACGCCTGCAGTTCTCTGCTGCCGACAGATAAGGTTCCCATCTCCAGGCCCAGGGCCTTGACCTCTTTTTCCCGCGGTCCATTGAGCCGGTGAAACCGTTCAATATCAAACAGGGGGCGGACCCAGCCCTCAACCTGCCAGTAGCCGTTAAACTGCCCGGAAAAGGCCTGGAGCACCACCTCGAGCCCGGAAAAATCACGACAGAGAAGAACCCCGAACATCTTTCCCCGGGCCGGGCCAAATAATTTTTTTATTGAACAATCAGGTGCTGCTAAGCCTGCCGGGGCCTGGAAATCGATACGACCGAAGCGATCCAGCTTCACCATGAGAGCTCTTGCATGACTGCGGGCACGAAGACCATCAAGGCTGTGAACCTGTCCGCACCGCCTGCAGTATCCCGAACATCCAGAGCACTCCTGTTTGTCCTCGCCGGAGTTCTCCATCATTTCTTAAACAGATAGAAGATCAGAGAGAAAACAAGACTCACCAGGATGGAGCTGGTCAGCGGAAAGTACAACCGGAAATTCTCTTTCTCGATCACAATATCTCCGGGCAGGCGGCCAAGGGGTATCTGCTTCAACCAGGGCCACAACAAACCGGCCAGAATAAAAAATATTCCACAGAGAATCAGGGTGCGAGCCACGATCAGCCTCGCTCTTTTTTGTTTATACGGCGTCTGTCCTGGCTTATAATCACGCCGGTAAAGACAAGCAGACAGGCGACCATCTGCCATCCCGTCAAACGCTCGCCCAGAAGAACAACCCCCATAACAATGGTACAAACCGGAATCAGGTTGATAAAGGCTGCCGCCTGGTTGGCCGGCACCCGGCTGACCCCGAAATTATAGAGGCCGTAGGCGCCGACACTGACAAAGGTTCCGAGATAGAGAACCGCCATCAGGGCGGAAAGCGGTGGATCTGAGGGGAATTCCACCCCGAGAACCAGCAAAACCAGCAGGAAAAAAGCAGCGCCGATAAACGACTGGATCGCAGTTAAAAAAAACGGCGGCAGACTGCTACTTAATTTTTTCAGTAAAATAATGTATCCTGTGGCACTGATCATGGCCAGGAATTCGAGAAAATTTCCCAGCACCGGGTTGGGCGCATGGTCGGAAGCCGCACCGCCAAGGCTGAGCCAGATTGCGCCGACAGCGGCAAGGAGCAGGCCGACAATCACCTTACGGGTGATCACCTCACCCAGGAATACCCCGGCAGCCAGGGCAACCAGCAGGGGAAGCATGGTCGTGATCATGGAGGCCTGCGAGGCGCTGGTCAGCTCAAGGGCCTTGGCCTCAAAAAGAAAATAAAGACAGGGCTCAAACAACCCCATGCCGACAAGCGGCAGAATGTGTGCCCTTGTCAGCTTCAGACGTGAAAACGAACGAAGAAAGGGCAGAAAACAGATGGAGGCAACGACCATCCGGCCGAAAATGACAATCATAGGTTCCATCTCGGTAAAGGCATACTTCATGGCGACAAAGGAACTCCCCCAGAGCAGCATGGACAGAAGCAATGCCGAGACCGACACCAGATGACTTGAACGATAGACGATAACCAAAACATCTCTCAGCCTGAAACAAAGAGAAGCCTCCACAGAATAAAAAAAATATGACCTGTTTATATATAAACCAGCATGGCTGGACCAGATTTTTAACGTCACAGCCACAACCAAGCATGAAAATAGCTCGGATCAGCAGTACTTCGAGGGCGTATTTTCAGATAAACCAGCATGGCTGGACCAGATTTTTTAACGTCACAGCCACAACAAAGCATGAAAATAGCCCGGATCGGCAGTGCTTCGTGGACGATTTTTGGATAAACTTCACCATAAACCGACTTGACCGAACCCGCAAACATATCCTGGAAGTTCTGGCTTTCATACTTCTGTTGACGGCAGGAGTAACTGCAGCCGGAGCCGCGCCGCATGAACTCACAAGCGTCAGTGCAAAAAACACCTTTGAAATTTACAGCACCATGGTCTGTCTGACCGAAGACCAGTTGGAATATGGCCGGGAAATTATCCGCGGCCTGAACTATAATGACCAGCGGGCCTTTCGCAAAATCTGTCAACTGCCGGGAATCGACTTTGCAACAAGCCGCCGGTCCTGGGCAGTTCTCCTGGAGACACCTCTTTCCTTTGAGCAGGTTCTTGCCTTTGAGGAATGGAGCGATCTGGACGGGGTGGATATTCCGCTTGCCCTCCAGGCCCTGGCCGAGATTGCCACCTTGAACTATGAAGCAGGCCGGGCCTTTCGCAGTTATCTGCTCCTGCCCGGCATTTCACCTAAATATTCCCTGAAAACCATTCCCCTGCTCAATGGTTTGAAGGATGCCAACAACCGGGCGGTCCAGGGGTTTATGTCCATCCACGATATGGATGCGGCCAAGGCCCTGAACGGAATGATCACTCTGGCCCGTCTGGTCGACCATCAGGCCCGGGCTGCAGACAGTTATGCCAGGATCACCGACATGAACACTGAAATCATGCTCGACACCCTGCCCCTGCTCAGCCAGCTGCGACAGGAGGATGCCTGGAATGCCCATAACCTGTTCAAACAGAAGGGCATGACCCGGGTTGACGGCTGGCTGTGGATTATCCGTTATTTTGCCCTTCCGCCCCTGGTGCAGGAAGCCCAATATTACCGCCAGGATGATGATCACAAGAAAGCCCTGCTCCAGGCCTTTTACAGCGGAGGCGAAGAACTGATCTGGAGAATCAATAACCTCCATGCCATAACCGACCGCTTCGGGTTTGAAATCTCCCAGGCCCAGCTCAGACGACAGACAAAAAAACAGCTCTATGCCCGCTTTAAAAAACTCTCCAACCAGACAAAATTCGTCTACGGCAAGAAATTTTATCCGGCCTGGAGGGCAAACAACAAAACGGCAATGATCAGCCTGCTGCGCAAGGCAACAGCCACCGACCGGCGACAGACCGCCAGGGACCTGAGTTCGGCAAATATCTATGCCCTGCTCTCCCAGGGCAGCGAATTGTATGACTCTTCCTTCCGCGACATTCTGGTACCGATCCTGAAAAAACGTATAGTCACCAACCATGACGGTGACCTGCTGGCCTTTATCCGGGCCATTGACCCCGACAACATGCTGGTTTCCAGTTTCATCGTCAGCCTGGCTCAGAAGGGCAAGCTCACCACCTTTTTCCCGGACGACGAAGGGAGCCAGAAACAAATCCTCAACCTGGTTGCAGCCTCAGCCTTTTCAAATGAAGACTCCATCCTCCTGTTTTCAGCAACTTTTATCCACCTGCTCAAGGTTCTACAGCCCGAAGCCCGCACCTACCTTATCGACAAAATGAGCCAGGAAGCCGACCGAGACAGCTCAACCTTTTCCCGCCTGATCAGCGTTATTCTGCAGTACTACATGCAGGAATATCCCGAACTGCTTGACACCCGGGATCGAATGCTGATTACCCGTCTGATTATTCGCAGAGGGGCTATTGACCTGAGTAAATATCAGCAGGCACCGTTTACCCAGTGGAAAGAGGACGGCCGTCTGGCCTCGGTTTCTGTTTTCCATCCTGATGATGACGGCAGGAAATCCTTTTACTCCAATGTCCGCACCCTGCAACGCAGCGGCTATCAACTCGATCTCAGCCGACAGTATACCCTTGCACCGCTGAGCAGCAGCAAAAGCAGGGAGATCAATCAACTCATTACCAATGCCCGCAATAATCCTGTAAAAGGGCTGCCGCGACTCTTCTCCGCCATGGGCCGCAGCCGTTTTGCGGTGGCTCTTTCCAAACAGGTTGGTGGACTGACTATCCGTCATGCCCAGTACGTCTACACCGATGAAAAAAACCAGCAACTCCTGCTTGAGCGTTTTCTCAAGGGAGGTGACGAAATGTTTGCCCAGCGCGGCCACAGCTACTGGCGCTCCGAACAGATCACCGAGCCGCTGATCAAGTCAATTCGCGAACAGACCATTACCACGGCGGATATTGATGCCAAACAGCGATTCCTGAGCCTGGGTTCCTGCGGCGGCGTCAAGGCCTATACCCGGCTGACCCGGTTATTTCGCGGCAAAATAGACATTCTGGCCACCATCGGTACCGGTATGGCCATTATCAACGACCCGTATAATAAAAATTTCTTCGAGGTTATAGCTGGAAATCCTGCCACTATCTCCTGGCAGACCGTTGCCGACGAGTCCGCCTTTATCTTTAAAGGCGGACGCGGTCAGGATTATCTCCAGCCGGGCTCATTGACCGCCATTCTCCACAAGATCATTGATGAGAGTAAAAATGACGAAGAACTTGATCGTGTTCATCAAAATATGATTCAGGAAGCACTGTATCCTGAAGGAACCTGAACCCCATGCCCGTTTACACCCGAGACAAACTGGAAACACTGTACAAGGAGGCGGAAAAAAATCCGCACAGCCTTTACCTGCTCATAGGGGACCGGTTTCTCTGCAGGCAGACCGCCGATCGACTTGAAAAAGCACTTCTTGCCGACGGCGGCACGGTCCACTCCATAGACGGTGAAGAAGAAGATCCGGCCCGGACAATCTCCAGGCTCCGCAGTTTCAGCCTGCTGCCGGGACGACAGATTTACCGGATCAGCGACACCCGGCTGTTCCATTCAAAAAAGATAGCGGGTTCTCTGTGGAAACGGGTCCTCAAGGCCCGGGCAGAGAACCAAACCGAGACCGCCGCCCGCAATCTGCTGGCCATGCTCGCCGCCGGAGGCCTGGATGCGTCAAATTCAGACAGTGACCCGGTCAGACTCAGCCCCGCCCAATGGAAGAAATGCTTTGATTTTGCCCATCCCGGAGGTGACCTCTCCTGGACAACAGCCCTGCTGGCAGAGGCTCCACCTGCAACTGGAAAGGGTGCCGGGGGAACCAACAGCGATCCGGCAGCAATCCTGCAGGAGGTTCTTGAAGCCGGTCTTCCAAAAAACAACCTCCTTGTGCTGCTTGCGGAAGAGGCCGACAAACGTAAACGTCTGTACAAATACATCAAAGAACATCAGATTGTGATTGACCTGAGTGTTGAGCAGGGGGCGAGCAGCAGGGCAAAAAAAGCTCAGAAATCCGTCCTTTCCGAACTGGTTGCCAAAACCTTGAACGAGATGGAAAAAACCATGGCCGCAGGGGTCATGGAACAACTGTTTGACCGGGTCGGTTTTCATCCGGTTGCGGTGGTCATGGAGACCGAAAAACTCTGTCTGTCGGTTTGCGACCGCCCGCAGATAACCCGGCAGGACCTTGACGATATTGTCGGCCGTACCAGGCAGGAAGCCCTGTTTGAGCTCACCGGTGCCCTCGGCAACCGGCAGCTGGGTCAGGCGCTTGTCATCAGCGAGCGGTTGCTGGATAACGGTATCCACCCGCTGGCCGTTGTCGCAACGCTCCGGAACTCGGTCCGCACCCTGCTTTTGTTCAAATCCCTGCAGGAACAAGCCGAGTACAGCTACAACATTGGTATGCAACCAAACGTTTTTCAGCAGCAATGCCTGCCGAAACTCAAAGAACAGCAGCGCTGGAAACAGGAACTGAGCGGCCATCCCTATGCAGTCTTCATGCAGTTTAAGACCGCATCTTCCTTTCCAATAGCGCTTCTCACCAGCTGGCTGCAGCAGATCCTCAAGACTGAGTTACGCCTGAAAGGGTCTCCCCTGGAACCGCTCACCGTTCTCCAGCACCTGTTGATCACCATGCTTGAACCCACGGATGACAGAGCCAAAAAAGGGAAGAATCGTTTCCTATAAGACGACCTGCCCGGCAGGTTCTATACATTTTCTCATGGATTGCTCCCTTGCAAAATCAGATGAGAGCATTACAATAGAGTAGAAGAATAAAACCAAAACATATGCAGGATCAGAGGTTCGATCAAACCTCGTAATCCTGAATTCAACTTGTAAAAAATGGCAAAAAACAAGACAAACCCGCAGGAAGATATCCTGACCCGCGACAGGGAAGAGCTGCAGGAGCCTCCTTTGTACAAAGTGCTCCTGCATAACGATGACTACACCACCATGGATTTCGTAATCATGATTCTGGAAGAGATTTTCGACAAAAGCACGGAAGAGGCAACCAAAATCATGCTCAACGTGCACCACCAGGGACACGGTATTGCCGGGGTCTACACCCGCGAAATTGGAGAAACCAAGGTGGCGGCTGTTCATCGCCGGGCTAGAAAAAATCAGTATCCGCTGAAATGTTCTCTGGAACAGGTCGGTTGAACCTGATTGCCGGCATGGATTTAGGCTGAAAACAAATAACCGTTCACCAGGGACGACAAGTTTACGGGAATCTCTGGTCTGTAAGCCTTTACCAGATAAGCGCAGACTTCGATGCCTTAGATTCGGAGTCTTCGCTTCCTGTTTATTTTGGCTTTGAAGCATATTCGTGCTCTTTAAGAAGCCAAAAATGGACGAAGATGAAGTGCTGGTGAACGCTTACGAAAACAACAGGTATAGATATTATGTTAAGCAGAGAACTTGAACTGGCCCTTATCAAAGCGATAAAGGAAGCAAAAACCCATCGACACGAATATGTCACGGTGGAGCATATTTTGTACGGGCTCCTCCATGATGACCTTGCCCGCCATATTATAGATAAATGCGGCGGCAATAACGACAACCTCAAAGGACGACTGGAACGGTTCTTTTCCGGCAGCTTGCCGCTACTGAAAAATGAAGAGGCCGAACCCGCCCAGACTATTGCCTTTAACCGTGTTCTGCAACGGGCGGTCAACCATGTTCAGAGCTGTGGAAAAAAACAGGTGGATACCGGTGACGTCCTGGTTGCCATCTTTACGGAAACCGAATCCCATGCCGTATATTTCCTTGGCACCGAGGGCATCGGCCGGCTTGAAGTGGTTGAATATATTTCACATAATATTCCGGAAACCCTGCAAAAAGAGCCTTTCAGACAGGTACAGCCAAGACCGAAACAGAAAAAACAAAAAGCAAAAGCCGATCCCCTGGCCGAGTTTACGGTCAACTTTGCCCTGCGTGCTGCCGAGGGCAGTATCGACCCGCTTATCGGCCGTGACCGTGAGCTGCAACGCATGATGCAGGTCCTCTGTCGGCGCAAAAAGAACAACCCCCTGCTGGTCGGCGAACCCGGAGTCGGTAAAACGGCCATGGCCGAAGGGCTTGCCCTGCTCATCCATGAAGATCTGGAAACCAGACAATTGGAGAAACCCGACCCGAAAAAACAGATTCCGGATCTGCTGAGTGGTACTGAAATATATATGCTGGACATGGGAACTCTGGTAGCGGGCACCAAGTACCGGGGTGACTTTGAAAAGCGTCTCAAGGATGTGATAGGAGGTATCGAGGCCAAAGACAATGCTATTCTTTTTATTGATGAAATGCACACCATTGTCGGAGCGGGAGCGACCAGCGGCGGCTCCATGGATGCCTCCAACCTGCTCAAACCGGCGTTGCAGGCGGGAACCATTCGCTGTATCGGTTCAACGACCTATGAAGAATATAAAAATCATATTGAAAAAGACCGGGCTCTGTCCCGGCGCTTTCAGAAAATCGACATAGAAGAACCCTCAATTATCGACACCTGCGGTATTCTCCGCGGCCTGCAGTCCCGGTACGAAGAACACCACCGGGTCAAGTATTCCAAACCAGCCATCAAGGCAACTGTTGAACTTGCCGACCGCTACATCTTTGACCGCTTTCTGCCGGATAAAGCCATTGATGTCATGGATGAGGTTGGTGCCTCGTTCAGACTTGCAAACAAAAGCGGCCGCACGGTGAGCGTACGCGATATAGAACGTGTTGTCTCAAAGATGGCCAGGGTGCCGGTAACCACCAAGAACGGAAATGATATCGATGAACTGCGTGACCTGGACTCAGCTCTCAAATCCCATATTTTCGGGCAGGACGACGCCATTAATACCTTGGTCAAGGCAGTAAAACGCTCCCGGGCCGGTCTCGGCAATCCTACTTCACCCACGGGTTCCTTCCTCTTTGCCGGCCCCACCGGTGTCGGCAAAACCGAGGTGGCCAGGCAGCTGGCTGCCGCCATGAAGGTACACTTTGAGCGCTTTGACATGAGTGAATACATGGAAAAGCATGCCGTTGCCCGTCTGATCGGCGCCCCTCCGGGCTACATTGGTTTTGAACAGGGCGGACTGCTCACCGATGCCATCCGTAAACACCCGTACAGCGTGCTGCTGCTTGATGAAATTGAAAAGGCACATCCCGATGTTTTTTCCATTCTCCTTCAGGTCATGGATCATTCGACCCTGACCGACAATGCCGGCAGACGGGCTGATTTCCGCAATGTAATCCTGATCATGACCACCAATGCGGGCGCACGGGAGATGAGTGAACGGGCCATCGGCTTTCTTGGTGACTCCTCCGGAAAAGAGCAGAAGGCATTGAAGAATCTCTTTTCACCGGAATTCAGGAACCGGCTGGATTCAACCATCACCTTCAGCACCCTGGAACCGGATACGGTTGAAAAAGTCGTCGACAAGATGATCAGGGAATTGCAGAGCCAGCTCTCGGAAAAGAAGGTAACAATCAGCCTGACCCCGGCCGCCAGACGCTATCTTGCCCGACACGGCTATGAACCTGCCTATGGCGCCCGCCCTCTGCGACGGATGATTATGAAAGAAATCGGCGATGTCCTCACCGAAGAAATCCTTTTCGGCAGATTAACAAAAGGTGGCGCAGTCCGAATCGGACGGAAGAACAAGACCATGACCTTTCAATTTCCAGACGAATAATTCCCGGGCAAACAATCGACCCACAGGTTTTCCTTACAGTTCCTGTGGGTCACCGTACTCGCCTTCTCGCCTTCTCCCCCAACGTGGTACAATTTTTTTTACTTTTTTTGCTCGATCCTGTTGACAACACGCTTTAAATGCGATACAAATTTTTTAATATGAATTGTTTTTTATTATTCACTTTGTCTCATGAGTACTGATTAGTAATTAACTTTATAAATTTTTCAGTTTTCTTTGACAGTTGAAGGCCCGGGGTCATCCCGGGAACAACAAAAATTAGGAGGAAGTAGAATGGTCAAAAAAATTTCCATGCTGGCTCTGGCCGGGCTTATCGCTCTGCCTGTTGTAGCTTCTGCCAGTGCCGGTAAAGCCCCACAGGATCTGACATCAAAGATCGACGAGCTTGCCCGTCAGCTTGATGCCCTGAAGGCGCAACTTGCCCAGCAGAATGAAGCAATCACCCAGTATGGCGACAAGGTCGACGACATGGACGAGATGCTTGAAGAAAAATCCGAGTCCTGGGACCTGGCGGCCCGCATAAAATTCTACGGTGATTTTCGTTCACGGCTGGACTACTACAGTGCTGACACGGTATTTTCGGCGGGAACCCCTCTGCGTTTTAACCCGGCAACCGGTAGTTTTGTCGGCGTCTCTCAGGGTGACCGAAGCAGTGACACCCTGATGACCAATCGCTTTCGCCTCAACATGCGGGTCAAGGCCACGGAAAACCTGGAATTCAAAGGTCGACTGGCCATGTACAAGGCCTGGGGCATGCAGACCACGCCGTCAGGCCTTTCCGATGGCGCCAACCGAGGCCAGACCTTCCCTATTTTTGATGGCAGTGTAACCAGGCAGCCCAACGACAGTGCACTCTACGTTGACCGCGCCTTTCTGAACTGGAGCAATATCGGCGGGATGCCGATCTGGTTTTCCGTTGGTCGTCGGCCGACCACGGACGGACCTCCCGCACAGATCCGCATGGGCAGTGATGCCCGCATGGCCACCCCTACCGCCTTTATGGATTACCCCTTTGACGGCCTTTCACTGGGTTACGCATACGCCTGGGGCGTAGAAGCTCTGGGAACCGGTCGAATTCGATTCTGCTACGGTCGTGGTTTTGAAAACGGCCTCCAGTCCGACTATTCTTCGGCCAAGCTGGATGATACCGATTTCGCCGGACTTTCCTGGGATGTCTTCAAAAAAGGCAACCGCTTCCTGACCGTCCAGTCTTTTGGTGTTTTCAACCTGTTCAACTACCCGAACTTCCAGAGTGACTTCGTCAACTACGGTGCATCCTTCCCGCAGGATCAGGGCGGCTTCGGCCCCCAGATGGATCTGGGTAATCTGTATCATACTACAGGTGTTTATTCAGACAAAATCCAGAATTTCAACTACTTCCTTGGTGCCGGCTGGAGTCATACCGATCCGAATGGAAATGGTTTCTTTAATGATTACGCAGCTATGTTCCAGGGTCTGACCGGACCGAACACCAATGGCGAAGACGGCTACTCCGTCTATTTTGGAGCTCGCTACGATATAGATTCCATCGGCCTGAAACTCGGCGCCGAGTACAACTATGGATCCCAGTACTGGGTTGCCTTTACTCCGGGTAACGATGATCTGTTTCAGTCCAAGCTTGCCACCCGTGGTAACGCTTACGAGTTGTACCTGATCTACGACCTGCCCACCGGAGAGGCTATCTCCAAATATGCCAAGACCTTTATCCGCCTTGGCTGGCAGTACTATGATTATGATTACGCAGGTGGCTTTGACTGGAACATGAAGCCGTATGACCTGAATGATGACAAGGCCCAGCTCCAGGCTCTTGGAATCAACCCGGTTGAGAGTGCCAATCAGGTTTACCTGACATTTGAGGCATATTTCTAGGCCGAATCAACGGATTCAACCGGAAGTATTTTAAGGGAAAGCCCACCAGGGCTTTCCCTTTTTTTATACCAACCTTTATCCGAAAATATGGGTAGTTATTTGGCAAAGTTGGCGCAGGTATCCATTATTGGCTGCGGCAGCAGCCAATAATGGATACTCGACCGCATCGCGGGCGAGTAGTATGTCTGTCATGTTTCCTCTCCTTTTCTCAGGC
>JAJRQC010000163.1 GCA_024280455.1 Deltaproteobacteria bacterium
GACAGTAACATGACTCTATCTTTGTATAAAGACGTCGCATAGAAAAAGTAGCGAACTGACTTGTCAGCCGCTGTAAAAAGGAACTGCAGATTCCACCTTAAATTTATCAACTGGTGGTTTAAGAATGGGGGTAGGCGTAGTTATTTCTGAACGAACCCTAAGTAAAGATATTCTTAATTAAGTTAGCTGGTTAAGTAGTCGGTGAAACCCAGGCGGGTGCATTCCCATTTTGTCGCAAAGGTTTAAGATGTTGTCATACACATTGGTTTTTGGTGGGCGATGCCCACCCTTACAGTCTGCAATTTGCTGTTTTGTGGTAGGGTGGGCATCGCCCACCAATCCAGAGCACGTTAAACCTCGTAGATTTTGAATGCGTGACTAATAGAATAAGGCCGAAGTCTGAGATGTTGCGACAAAATCGGAATGCACCCAACCCAGGCGGAATACATTGGTTCGTCTCAACTCCTTGCATGCTATAAGCCACCAACCAGGAACCTCAATCCATGAAAATAAATTTAGATGTTCTTTGTTTGCAGGTCAATGAATTTGCCTCTCTGCATGACAACATCATAGCCGCATACATTTTTGGCTCTGCGGCAACAGGAAAAATGCGGCCATCCAGCGATATTGATATTGCGGTTATGAGTACGCGGAGAATAGACGGCTTTGCTAAAGCTGAACTGGAAACAGAGCTTTCCATGCTGTTGCACAGGGATGTCGATATAGTTGTTTTTCATCAGGTCGACGTATTACTGCAACATCAGATATTGAAATACGGGCATCTTGTATATGAACAAGATGTCTCGGAGCGGGTAAGGCAGGAAACAGCTTCACGGCGTGAATACCTTGATACCCGTTGTCTCTATAGGAAGCTTGCGGTGTGATATGATTGACAGAGAATTGCTTTCACGAAAAATTTCAAACCTGTCAAATTATATCAATGAACTCGAGAGAGCTGACGATATAAATTTTGAAAAGTACACAACTGATCCCCGTAGCCGGGCCTTTGTTGAGCGTTATTTGCATTTAGCCATTGAAGAAATTTTTGATATCGCAAATCATCTTGTTTCGTTTCATCGCTGGCGTGAGCCTGCCGGCTATAGAGATTTGCTTCTGGTGTTGAAAGAAAACGGTGTCGTGCCTCCAGAGTTGCTGCCAAGATTCCAGAACATGACGTCGTTTCGCAATATGCTCGTTCATCATTACGAAAAGGTTGATGATGAAGTCGTTTTTGGAATCTTTAAAAAAAGACTGTCTGATTTTACTCTCTTTATTGATCTTATAAGGAAATGGAGTGATTCCGAGTAGATTTCGTCATCCCCGAGTGCTGTTGTCGGGGATCCAAAATAATAGAAGGATCATAAAGTACCCAAGCGTTTTCGTTCTGCAAGGGAAAGTAACACCATAAAAAATGATAAAAATTTAACAAGGACACATACATGAACATCACCATGATCGGAACCGGCTATGTCGGTCTTGTAACCGGAACCTGTTTTGCCGAGTTCGGCCACCATGTCACCTGTGTCGATAAACTTACAGACAAAATAGAGCAGCTCAATGCCGGCCATATCCCTATCTACGAACCGGGTCTGGATGCCCTGGTTGCAAAGAATCGGGAGGAAGGCCGCCTGCAGTTTACAACCGATGTCGCCGGTGCGGTTGCCGGGGCGGATGCGGTTTTCCTTGCAGTCGGCACCCCGACATCCAGGCGCGGTGACGGCTATGCCGACCTGACCTATATTTACGAAGCGTCTAAAGAGCTGGCGGCACATTTGCAGGGCTACACGGTTATCGTTGATAAGAGTACGGTCCCAGTGGGTACGGCCCGTCAGGTTGCGCGAATAATCAAAGAGGAAAATTCAACCGCTGATTTTGACGTTGCTTCAAACCCTGAATTTCTCCGTGAAGGAGCGGCTATTTCCGATTTTATGCGACCGGACCGTGTAGTCATCGGGGTGGAGAGTGACCGGGCCGAACAGGTACTCCGGGAGGTATATAAGCCTCTTTATCTGCAGGAATCTCCCATTCTCAGTACGACGGTAGAAACCGCCGAGCTGATTAAATATGCCGCCAACGCCTTTCTCGCTGTCAAGATAAGCTATATAAATGAAATGGCAGCCGTCTGCGAGGCGGTTGGCGCAGATATAACCGCATTGGCCAAAGGGATCGGTATGGATGGGCGGATCGGTTCCAAGTTTCTCCATCCAGGTCCGGGATATGGCGGATCCTGTTTCCCCAAAGACACCCTGGCGCTCATGCGTATTGTCCAGGAATATGGGGAAAGCGTTCGTATTGTCGAGGCCGCGGTGGAGGTGAATTCCGCCCAGAAGGCACGAATGGTCAAGAAAATACGCGATGCACTCGGCGGTTCCGAGGCCGGTAAAACCATTGCCGTACTCGGCCTGACCTTTAAGCCGGAAACCGATGATATGCGCGAGTCGCCGGCTGTGTCCATTTTGCCCGCCCTGCTGGAAAAAGGGGCAACCATCCGGGCTCATGATCCCAAGGGTATGGAAGAGGCCAAAAAATATTTGCCAGACGGAATTCAGTATGTGGAAAATGCCTATGAGGCCTGTGAGGGTGCCGATATGGTCGTCCTGATGACCGAGTGGAATCAGTACAGGGCCCTGGATCTGGACCGGATTGCCTCTCTGCTTTCCAAACCAATTTTTGTTGATCTGCGTAATGTGTATGATCCGCAGACCATGAAAGAAAAGGGTTTCACCTATGTCGGAGTAGGGAGGTAGCAGGCTGCTCGTTGATTTTCCTGGTATACGAAGCTTAACCGTGTTTTTTCATATGCGCTGTATTATACTGAGGGCATGAATTTTTTTGTTGACAGAAAAGAAGAGCTTGAACGGCTTCGCAGCCTTTATGCTTCGGGTTCCCAGGGGCAGCTTGCTGTTTTATATGGTAGACGGCGACTTGGTAAAACATGCCTGCTGCGTAGATTTTGTACGGGGCTACCCCACTGTTACTTTATGGCTGACAGGGCCGGTGAAGTTTCACTGAGGAAATCTCTGGCTATTGCCATGGCCACAGCCCTTGAAGAGCCCTTGCTCGCCTCTGTTTCGTATGATGACTGGTATGCACTTTTTGCCGCTTTTGACCGTTTTCGTCCGCAAAATGAAAAGATAGTCCTGATTTTTGACGAATACCAATATATTTGCCAGGTACAGCCTGCGTTTTCTTCGTATATTCAAAAGTACTGGGATGAGCATTGGAGCAAGAGTAATATATTGCTCATCCTTTGCGGATCCGTGACCTCGATGATGTATCAGGAAACCATGGCACAATCGGCGCCACTCTATGGCAGAGCAAGGGCGCAGCTGCTGCTTCGGCCGCTTCCTTATCAATATATCAAAGACTTCCTGCCGGGTTTTTCGAACAATGAACTGGTACGCTTTTATAGCCTTGGCGGAGGGGTTCCGAGGTATCTTGAGTTGCTGCAGGAATATGCGAGCTTCGCAGATGCATTGGAGTCGCTTGTCCTTCGGCCAACCGGATTGATGTATCAGGAAGCGCGCTACCTGTTGCACGAGGAAATCACATCTCCTCATGTATGCTGGTCGATTCTGCAGGCGCTGGGGACGGGAACCGGCCGTATTTCAGAAATAGCTGGCAAGTTGTCTCTTCCTGCGAACCAGTTGACCCGGTATATGGATCTGTTGCGCGATTTGCACCTCGTCTACCGCGAAGTTCCGGCGCTGGAGAAGAATCCGGAGCGCTCAAAAAAAGGATTCTACCAGGTTGCTGATCCGTTTCTTCGGCTTTGGTTCGGTTCAATCTACCCTTATGACAGTTTTTTGGAGTTTGGGCAGATGGAAGCCATACGGGAACGCCTTGGCCCGTTGATTGAGTCACATGTAGCGTTTTGTTTTGAACAGCTCTGCCGCTTTTATGTGCAGAAGCATGCCACCCGATATAATTGTCTGAAAGTCGGCCGGCAGTGGTCCGGTAAATATGAAATTGATGTTGCGGGAGTAGATGCGGCCTTGCAGCTTATTGTGGTCGGTGAGTGTAAGTGGAGCCGGAAAAAGGTTGGTCTTTCCGTCTATCGGCAACTGCAGGCCAAGGTGATCGAAAATAGACTGCCCATTGCCCGGAGTTGTAAATATCTGCTTTTCAGCCGTGCCGGTTTTACCGATGAATTAAAAAAGATGGAAGAAACAGACAATGCACTGGAGCTCATACCTTCGGTTTTTCAGGAGGGCAGGTGGGCGTAGCGAGACTGCATACAAGAGCCGTGAGCCATGAACTTGCGGTGTGATATGGTTGACAGTGAATTGCTTTCACGGAAAATTTCAAACCTGTCGGAGTACATCAACGAGCTCCAGCGGGCTGATGATATAAATTTTATTGACCTTATAAGGCAGTGGAGTGCTGATGTTTCAGGGTAGAGACTCCTTGAGCTTTGAAAGGGGACAACGGCAGGGGAGGGATGTTTAATAAACTGGATCCCCGCCTGCGCGGGGATAACGTCTGGGTAGGGTTGCCTGATTACACAAAATGTAACTACTCTCTGTCATCCCCAAATGCAGTCGTCATCCCCGAATGTTGCTGTCGGGGACGGGGATCCAGGAGAATCTATGATCAATGTTTGACTGAGCAATGAAGCAACCATGCGTTTATATAATGGCAAGCAAGCGATACGGAACTCTCTATACCGGTGTGACGAGCAACTTAATGAAACGCGTTTGGGAGCATAAAAACAACCTCGCCGAAGGGTTCACCAAAAGATACCGAGTTCATCAGTTGATTTATTTTGAACAACATGAAGACATTGTTTCAGCAATTCAACGAGAAAAACAGATCAAGAAATGGAATCGGGCCTGGAAAATTCGTTTGATCGAAGAGCAGAACCCTGAATGGAATGATTTGTATGAAAATTTTCTTTGACGCCTCTTGGATTCCCGCCCAACAGATCGCGGGAATGACGGTGGTGGACAGCCCGCGGGAAAGGCGACATTATCCGTCATCCAAGCGCAGGCGGGGATCCAGAGGAGTATGACCCGTGAAATGTCCATGAGTTTTGTATGTCCCGGGTAGGTGTTCGGGCAACAGGGTTGTGGCAGTGAGGTATTGAATTCCCA
>JAJRQC010000017.1 GCA_024280455.1 Deltaproteobacteria bacterium
AAATGCTGGATATACCGGTCATCGACCACTGGTGGCAGACCGAAACCGCCTGGGCCATTGTCGGTAATCCGATGGGGATTGAACAGTTTCCGGTCAAGCCGGGCTCACCCACCAAGCCCATGCCCGGCTACGACGTGCGGGTGCTGGATGATGAGGGCAATGAACTGGGACCGAACCAGGAGGGCAATATCGTGGTTAAGCTGCCCCTGCCTCCCGGAACCCTGGCGACCCTGTGGCGTAATGAAGAGCGGTTTATCAGCTCATATATGTCGGCCTTCCCCGGATATTATGAGACCAGTGACGGCGGGTATATTGACGAGGACGGCTACGTCTTTGTCATGGGCCGGATTGACGATGTGATCAATATTGCCGGGCACCGGCTTTCCACCGGGGCTATGGAGGAGGTGGTTGCAACCCATCCCCATGTTGCCGAATGTGCGGTTTTCGGTACCGATGATCAGCTCAAGGGCCAGAAACCCCTTGGTTTGGTGGTGTTGAAGGCCGGGGTCGAGTGCGACGAAGAAGAATTGAAAGTCGAGCTTGTGCAGTTGGTTCGCTCTCAGATCGGCGCCATTGCCTGCTACCGGGAAACGGCCGTTGTTTCCCGGCTGCCCAAAACCCGGTCCGGCAAGATCCTGCGCGGTACCATGCGCTCCATCGCCACCGGCAAGGAATATCGGATGCCTTCAACCATTGATGATCCGACCACACTCAATGAGATCACCGAGGATCTGAAAAAAATGGGATACCCGGAGTAGTAATTTTTTTCAGATCATAAGTGGATGGTTAACTCAGGGGATCACATCATGTGAAGCGATTCGTTTCTTTGGAAAATAAACTGCGTATATTATGAAACTCCATGAATATCAGGCAAAGGCGCTCTTTGCAGAAGTCGGCCTGCCGGTGCCTCAGGGCCGGGTTGCCGAGACGGTGGATGAGGCCGTCGCCGCAGCTGTTGCACTCGGGTACCCTGTGGCAATCAAGGCCCAGGTTCATGCCGGAGGGCGCGGAAAAGCCGGAGGTATTCGGCTGGTAAAGGATCCTCAGGAAGCAGAAGCAGCTGCAGAGGCTATTCTGGGCATGTCGCTCAAGACCGCCCAGACCGGCGGGCATGGGCATATTGTTTCCCGGGTCCTGGTTGAGCAGGCCCAGGTCATTGAAAAAGAACTGTATCTCTCCATTCTTCCGGATCGGTCTTCAGCCTCCATCATGCTCATTGCCTCCACTGAAGGCGGGATGAATATCGAGGAGGTCGCGGCGCAGACCCCGGAAAAGATTGTCCGGATTCGGGTCAATCCTTTGCTTGGTCTGCAACCCTTTCACCTGCGCCGGGCAGCCTTTGGCCTGGGCTTGACCGGGGCTGTTTTTAAATCATTCACCGGCCTGCTGCAGACCCTGTACCAGCTGGTTGTGGATCGGGATCTCCTGCTGGCGGAGATCAATCCTCTGGCCATTACAGCCGGCGACAACCTGGTGCTCCTTGATGCCAAGGTCGAAGTGGATTCCACTGCTCTGTTCCGGCAGCGGGATCTGGCTGAGCTCTATGATCCCGCTGAGGAAGATCCGCTGGAAACCGAAGCCAAAAAATATCATCTCAACTATATCCGACTTGACGGCAATATCGGCACCATGGTCAACGGAGCCGGTCTGGCCATGGCGACCATGGATATTATCAAGCAGGCCGGAGGAGAACCAGCCAACTTCCTTGACGTCGGTGGCGGGGCCAGTGCGGAAATGATTGAAAACGGGTTTCGTATTTTGCTTTCCGACACTTCGGTTTCGGCCATTCTGATCAATATATTCGGCGGCATCCTTCGCTGTGACGTTTTGGCAAACGGTGTGGTCGAGGCCGCCGCCAAGGTCGACCTGAATCTGCCGGTTGTGATTCGGATGGAGGGAACCAACGCCGATGAGGGGCGGAGGATCCTTGCAGGTTCCGGTCTTGAGCTAATAAGCGCGGTTGACTTGCAGGATGCAGCAGAAAAGATTTCTCGAATTGCGAGGCGGCTATGAGTATTTGGATTGATACGAACACCCGTCTTGTGGTCCAGGGGATAACCGGCAAAGAAGGGCTTTTTCATACCCGACAGTGTGTCGAGTATGGAACCCGTGTGGTGGCCGGGGTCACCCCGGGCAAGGGCGGGCAGCAGGTCGACGGGATCCCGGTTTTTAATACGGTTCGTGAGGCCGTGGCGGAAAGCGGGGCAAATACTTCGATGATCTTCGTTCCGCCCGCCTTTGCTGCAGATGCTGTTCTTGAGGCGGTTGACGGCACCATCGGTCTGATTGTCTGTATCACCGAGGGCATTCCCGCTCAGGACATGCTGCGGGTGAAAACAGCACTGCAGATGAGTTCCTGCCGGCTGATCGGGCCTAACTGTCCCGGTATTATCTCGCCTGGAAAATCCAAGGTCGGGATCATGCCCGGTCCCATCCACAGGCCCGGCCCCATCGGGGTGATTTCCCGGTCCGGAACCCTGACCTATGAGGTGGTGCACCAGCTTACGGCCCAGGGACTTGGCCAGTCGACCTGTATCGGGATTGGCGGCGATCCGGTGGTCGGGACCAGTTTTATCGACTGCCTGCAGGCCTTTGCCGGGGATAACGAGACCACCGGTCTGGTCATGGTCGGCGAAATCGGCGGCAGTGCCGAGGAAGAGGCAGCAGCATTTATCCGCGATAATCTGCAGATACCGGTGGTCGGCTTTATTGCCGGTCTGACGGCCCCGCCCGGCCGGCGGATGGGCCATGCCGGAGCCATTGTCAGCGGCTCATCAGGTACGGCGGCTTCAAAAATTGAAATCATGCGCGAGTGTGGCCTGCATGTCTGTGAACAACTGGGGAAACTCGGTCTTTTTTGTCGAGAGGTTTTTTGAGGCATGGTTGCAATGGAACTGATTGACTGGGATGATTTTACCCGGGTGGAGCTGCGGGTAGGGACTATTGTCGAGGTTCTGGATTTTCCCGAAGCCCGCAAACCGGCCTGGCGGCTGGTGGTGGATTTTGGTCCGGAGATCGGGCGGAGGAAATCCAGCGCTCAGATTACCGATTTGTACGGCAAAGAAGAACTTATCGGCAAGCAGGTGATCGGGGTGGTGAATTTCCCGGCCAAGCAGATTGGCCCGGTTCGTTCGGAATGCCTGGTCACCGGTTTTGTCCGCGACGATGGGGCCGTGGTGCAGGCGGTTCCGGATAAAGCGGTTGAAAATGGATTGAAACTGGCATAGCAGATATGAAAAAATATAGAGTACTTATCGGCAAGCCCGGACTTGATGGCCATGATCGCGGGGCAAAGTTTATTGCCCGGGCCCTGCGGGATGCCGGTTTTGAGGTCATCTATACCGGAATTCGCCGTACTCCGGATGAAATTGCCGCCGCTGCCATCCATGAAGACGTGGCGGCAGTTGGACTCTCTTCCATGTCCGGCGGCCATGTGCGCCTTTTTCCGGCCGTGGTTGATGCACTTTCCCGGGCAGGCGCCTCTGATATTCCCGTACTCGGCGGCGGTATCATTCCTGCAGAGGATGTCCCGGCCATGATCGAGGCGGGAATTCGGCAGATCTTTACCCCGGGAACAAAAGTGGAGACTATTATTGCCGCCTTTACAGAAGCCTGCGCGCAGCAGCATGGACAGCGGGAGTAATGAATATTCCACACCTGCTGCAACAACTGCATGGTGGTGAAGCGCGTGGTGTTGCCCGGGCAATTTCGCTGGTAGAAGATCAGCTGCCGGGGGCAGAGCAACTCCTGGCCGGGCTTGATCGGCAGCGAATCGAGAAGGTTTTGATTCTTGGTCTGACCGGGCCGCCCGGGGCAGGCAAGTCGACCCTGACCGGTGAACTGGTCGGTGTCCTTCGTCGTCAAGACATCCGGGTTGGCATTATAGCCATTGATCCCTCCTCACCCATTTCCGGCGGAGCTCTGCTCGGTGATCGTATCCGTATGATGCAGCACGCCCTGGATCCGGATGTCGTGATCCGCTCCATGGCCACCCGCGGCCGTCTGGGCGGATTGTGCGGTTCTGCCGGTGCGGCAGCCAGGATTATGGCCGCTTCCGGCTGCCGGGTGGTGATCCTGGAAACGGTGGGTATTGGTCAGTCGGAAATGGATATTGTCCGTCTGGCAGACCTGACCGCCCTGGTACTGGCGCCGGGATTTGGTGATGATATTCAGGCCATGAAGGCCGGTATTCTCGAGGTCGCCGACCTGCTGGTGGTCAACAAGGCTGATCAGGCCGGTGCAAGAAGACTGCAGCTGGATATGGGCACGGTTTTCTCTGACCCAGGGGATAGGGAAGACCGTATCTGTGCCACGGTTGCCAGCGAGGGGGCCGGGATAGAGACCCTGATGGAGCGTATCTTTTTCTTTGAACAGCTGTACCGGCAGGATGGTCGACTGCAGGAACGCCGCCGCCGTTCATTTACCTTGGAAACCCTGGATTGGGCTACCGAGATGGTCAAGGCCCGATTGCAGGAGAAGATGAAGACACCCCGCTTTGAGTGCGTGGAGCCGCGACAGGCGGCACTGGAACTGGTCCGGGGATTGGTCAACGAGAAAGTAAATTATAAAAAGATATGAAAACTCCAAAAGAGTTGCAATCCTGGCAGGAAAACGAACTCAAAAAAACGCTCGATCGTTTTCCTGAACGTAAGGACCCGTTTACCACCCATGGCGGCCGCGAGGTTCAGCGACTGGCCGTGCCTGAAGAGATCGACCGGAATTACCTGGAAAATATCGGTTTTCCCGGGCGCTATCCTTATACCCGGGGTGTCCAGCCGACCATGCATCGTGGGCGGCTCTGGACCATGCGCCAGTATGCCGGTTTCTCCACCGCCAGCGCCTCCAACGAGCGCTACCGTTATCTGCTCGACCAGGGCCAGACCGGGCTCTCTGTTGCCTTTGATCTGCCGACCCAGATCGGCTACGACTCCGATGACCCCATGTCCCTTGGCGAAGTGGGTAAAGTGGGGGTGGCTATTGACACCCTGGCTGATATGGAGATGCTCTTTGATAGGATTCCGCTGGATAAAATATCCACCTCCATGACCATCAATTCACCTGCCATGGTCCTGCTGGCCATGTACGTGGTGGTGGCGGAAAAACAAGGTGTGAGGAGTGACAAGATCCGGGGCACCATTCAGAATGATATTCTGAAAGAATATGTGGCACGGGGGACCTATATTTTTCCACCCAAACCCTCCCTGCGATTAATCACCAATATTTTTCAGTGGTGTGCCGAACAGGCCCCATTGTTCAATACAATTTCCATTTCCGGCTACCATATCCGTGAGGCCGGTTCCACAGCCGCCCAGGAGCTGGCCTTTACCCTTGCAAATGGTTTGACCTATGTCCAGGCCGCACTGGATGCCGGGCTTGAGCTTGAAGTCTTTGCCCGCCGGCTGGCCTTCTTTTTTAACGGCTCGTCAAATCTGCTGGAAGAGGTAGCAAAGTTTCGGGCCGCCCGCAGGCTCTGGGCCAGGATAATGAAAGAGCGGTTCGGGACCACCGATCCCCGCTCCATGATGCTTCGTTTTCACACCCAGACCGCCGGCAGTTCCCTGACCGCCCAGCAGGTGGACAACAACATTGTCCGGGTGACCATCCAGGCCCTGGCCGCTGTCCTCGGCGGCACCCAGTCCCTGCATACCAATTCCCGGGACGAGGCCCTTTCCCTGCCCACCGAGGATTCGGTGCGCACGGCCCTGCGCACCCAGCAGGTTATTGCCCACGAGTCCGGGGTGGCCGACACCATTGATCCTCTGGCTGGATCTTTTTTCATTGAACAGCTCACCGATACCCTGGAGCGGGAAGCCGTTGACCTGATCGGTCAGATCGATGAGGCCGGCGGGGTGGTGGCCTGCATTGACAACGGATTTATTGCCTCGCAGATCGAAGATGCCGCCTATCAGTACCAGCAGGAAATTGAACGAGGTGAGCGGATCATTGTCGGGGTCAACGAGTTTCAGGTGGAAGAGGAGGCAACCGTGCCGGTTTTGCGGGTCGATCCAAAGGTGGAAGATGAGCAGGTGGCCAGGTTGCAGCAGGTCAAGGCAGAGCGAGACAATGAGGCGGTCCAGCAGGCTCTGGATGAGCTGGGGCGGGCCGCCCGCGAGGATCGCAACCTGATGGCACCGGTTCTGGCGGCGGTGCGGGCCTATGGTTCTCTGGGGGAAATCTGCAATGTGCTGCGGGGGGTTTTTGGTGAGTACCGGGGCCGCCAGTGGTAGCTGAGGTTTCCTCTGTTCTCCGGCTCTGAATGCTCTAGCACTCTAATATTATAAATATTTAGATGAGAAAGATACAGTGATTGATAAGAAAGAAATGGCGGATCATGCCGCAGAGTTATTTTTAGAAAGATTCCACTGAAGTCAGGCCATTCTTGGCGCGTGCGCCATGTTGTTGAGAGATGAACCGCCTTCCAGTGAATTGATGGCGGCCATGGCACCGTTTGGCGGCGGTATGGGCTCAAGCGGCCAAGTCTGCGGCAGCCTGTCCGGGGCTTTGGCGGTAATTGGTTTTACGTTGGGAAAAACCGAGAGTTCAGGCCGTGATCATAAGCTTATGTGGAAGATTAGTCATGCAATGGTCAGGGAATTTGCAGAGATCTGTGCACAATACGGCGGTACCAACTGTGCAAATATTGCCCGGGTCAACTGGAACGATCGTGCCTCCGTCAAACAGTTTTACAAGGATCCCGACAGTACCCGAAAAAATTGTGTCCAGGTGATCAGGGCAACCAGTAATGTTTTATACTCCTTACTGGAGGAGCTTTCCCCCCCCGCGCTGAGGAGCTGAACTTCCGATTGGATTGGTCGGAGTCTACGCATATCGTTGGCAACTGCGTCTCAATGCCGAGCGTCTATTCTTGTATCAAGGCCCGGCCAGTCAAGGATTTTTTGATCGGCGGTGACAAGGGTTGCCGGGAGATCGAGGGCGGTTGCCACAATCATGCGGTCTGCAGGGTCACCATGAAAATTTTTCAATGAGCCGGCAACAAGAGCTGGTCTGGCATGCAGGAAGACCTCCTGAATGCCATGGTCGAGAAGGTCTCTTCTCCAGACCTGGAGATCCATCGCTATTTCCAATCGCTGTTTTTCCACCAGCATGGCAATTTCCCAGAAACTGATTGCCGTTACAGCCAACTGCTCCTCAACCAGAGCCCGGTTGATTTGCTGAAGACTGTTCGGTCCCAGTCGGGGATTTCCTTCTGTCAGCCAGACAAGAACATGCGTGTCAAGAAGCAGCATTATTCGGCATCCCAGTGAACATCCAGCGGTGCAATCAGGTCATCCTTACTGCTGATTTTTTCTTTGTGCAGGCCGAAAATGGAATTGGGTATCTTCCGGTAGGGCAACAGTCGGGAAACAGGTCGGCCGTTTTTGGTTATAATGATTTCTTCGCCTGTTTCGTTTACTTCGTCCATCAGGTGGAGGCATTTAGCTTTAAATTCCGATGCCTTGATTGTTTGCATAGTGTACCTGCGCTGAAAAGATGAAAAACGATTTTGTTTTATGGTGACTATAGTCATTATCATGGTCACGGTCAATGCGTTTTTTACTAATAGTAGATGAACAACAGGTGTGAACAGGGCTGTTCCTCAACGGAGTTTCATGAATTTTGATGCACTCGTAAAAAGTCCAAAAAGCCATTTGCATTGGACGGAATAACAATAAGATACACGCTGTCCGCCGTCGGTTTCGTGGCTTTTCGAAGTCTACGCTTATCTACGACACCGACAATTTTACTTTGTCACATTTTCTTTTTCCGTCATCCCCGCGTGCTTTTGGCGGGGATCCAGGATGTTCGCAGGGCGCTGGATTCCCGACAACTCTCTTCGGGGGATGACAAGGAACTCGTTATTGTCAATTCCTTAATGAAGGTGACAACGTAGAATTAAGTGTGCTGCTGATTTATCTTATGGACTGGAGCAGGTTTCTTGGGTAAGAAAAAGAGATTATCAACTACAAGCCGCCATACAAACAGTTATGTTGAAAAAAATTGACCATATTGGTATTGCGGTTCGTTCTATCGCCGAGGCTAGAAAATTTTACGAAGACGGACTTGGGCTGAGGTGTGAGCGAATTGAAGAGGTTGCAAGCCAGCAGGTGCGAACCGCCTTTTTCACCCTGGGCGAAACCCATATCGAGCTGCTTGAGCCCATGAGCCCTGAGAGTCCGATAGCTGTGTTTCTGGACAAACGGGGTGAGGGGATTCATCATATCGCCTATCTGAGTGATGATCTGGAGCAACAGCTGCAGCAGGTCCGGGAACAGGGGTGCCGTCTGATCAATGAGACCCCGGTGGCCGGAGCCGGAAATAAAAAAATCGCCTTTGTACATCCCAAATCAACCCACGGGGTTCTGACTGAACTCTGTGAACCGGAAAAGTAAAGGTTCCTTAAAAAGGAAGAGAGACCTACGACTTATGCAGGAAATTGATATAATACAACGGCTTGAGGATAAACGTGGAGCCGCACGTCTGGGCGGTGGTCAGGCGCGCATTGACCGGCAGCACGACCGGGGCAAATTGACGGCCCGGGAGCGGATAGAACTCTTTCTTGACCAGGGCAGTTTTGAAGAATGGGACATGTTTGTCGAACATGGTTGTGTCGACTTCGGCATGGAGAAGCAGAAAATTCCTGGTGATGGTGTAGTCACCGGCTACGGCACCGTCTGTGGCCGGTTGGTTTTTGTCTTCAGTCAGGATTTTACCGTATTCGGGGGGGCGCTGTCTGCCGCGCACGCGGAAAAAATCTGCAAAATCATGGATCATGCCATCAAGGTCGGTGCGCCGGTGGTGGGGCTTAATGACTCGGGCGGGGCCCGCATTCAGGAGGGGGTCGAGGCCCTGGCCGGGTATGCCGATGTCTTTCAGCGCAACGTGCTGGCTTCGGGCGTGATTCCTCAGCTCTCCATGATTATGGGGCCCTGTGCCGGGGGTGCGGTCTATTCTCCGGCCATGACCGATTTTATCTTTATGGTTAAAAACACCTCCTATATGTTTGTCACCGGTCCGGAAGTGGTCAAAACCGTGACCCATGAAGAGGTCAGTGCCGAGGAGCTTGGTGGGGCCATGACCCATACCAGCCGGTCCGGGGTTGCCGATCTTGCCTTTGAAAACGATGTTGAGGCGTTGTTGATGCTGCGACGGTTTTTGAATTTTCTTCCGGCCAGCAACAAGGAAAAACCACCGGTCTGGCCGAGCAATGATCCGGCTGAGCGGATAGAAAAGTCTCTTGATACCCTGATTCCGAAAGATCAGAACAAACCGTATGACATGAAGGAACTGATCTTCAAAGTTGTGGACGAGAAAGATTTTTTTGAACTCCAACCCGACTATGCCGCCAATATCATCATTGGTTTTGGCCGGATGCAAGGTTCCACTATCGGTATTGTCGCTAATCAGCCCATGGTGCTGGCCGGGTGTCTTGATATCTCCTCCGCCCGTAAGGCCGCCCGTTTTGTCCGTTTCTGTGATGCCTTTAATATCCCGATAGTCACCTTTGTCGACGTTCCGGGCTTTCTGCCGGGAACCAGTCAGGAATATGCCGGTATCATCAAGCACGGAGCCAAGCTGCTCTATGCCTTTGCCGAGGCCACGGTGCCGAAAATAACGGTCATCACCCGCAAGGCCTATGGCGGTGCCTATGACGTGATGAGCTCCAAGCACCTGCGCGGCGACGTTAACTTTGCCTGGCCGACGGCGGAGATTGCCGTCATGGGCCCCAAGGGTGCGGTGGAGATCATTTTCCGCCGGGAAAGTGGAGATACCGATAAAATCAAGCAGCGGACCGATGAGTATACGGCCCGTTTCGCCAATCCTTTTGTGGCCGGCAGTAGGGGCTTTATTGATGATGTGATTATGCCGCACAATACCCGGACCCGGATCTGCAGGTCCCTGGCCATGCTGCGGGAGAAAAAACTGGAAAACCCCTGGCGCAAGCACGGGAATATTCCCCTGTAAGGCGGTTCCGGGTTTCAGGTTCAGAGTTCCGAGTTGCAGCTGGTTGGAAAACATATGCTGCCCTCCAGCACTCTACATATAACCAGGATACCCGTTCTTTTCCCAAACCCGAAACTCTGAACCCGAAACTCGAAACCAATTCATGTTCAAAAAAATACTGATTGCCAATCGTGGAGAAATCGCCTGCCGGGTTATCCGCACCGCCCGGGCCATGGGAATATCCACCGTCGCCGTGTACTCCGATGTTGATCTTGACGGACTCCATGTGCAGATGGCCGACGAGGCCGTTCATATCGGAGCTGCTCCGGCGGTTGAAAGTTACTTGCGTGGGGACCGAATTATTGCCGCCTGTCATGAAACCGGGGCCGAAGCCGTCCATCCGGGCTACGGATTTTTATCGGAGAATGCTGATTTCCGTAAAGCTCTGGAAGGGGAAAATATCGTTTTTATCGGCCCACCGGCCGAGGCCATTACCGCCATGGGCGACAAGATGACCTCCAAGCGGATTGCCGCCGAAGCCGGAGTGAATATAATTCCTGGTTTTGACGGCATCATTGAGGGTGTGGAACATGCGGTCCGGGTGGCTGCCGACATCGGCTATCCGGTCATGCTCAAGGCAAGTGCCGGTGGTGGCGGCAAGGGCATGCGGGTGGCCAGGAACGAGGAAGAATGCCGTCAGGGTTTTGATCGCGCCACCAGTGAGGCCCGATCCAGTTTCGGTGATGACCGGATGCTGATCGAGAAGTTCATTGACCGGCCCCGGCATATTGAAATTCAGATCATGGCCGACAGCCATGGAAAGATCCTCTACCTTGGTGAACGGGAATGTTCCCTCCAGCGTCGTCATCAGAAGGTTATTGAAGAGGCCCCGTCGCCGTTTATCGATGAATCCACCCGCAGGGCCATGGGTGAACAGGCGGTTAAACTGGCTCGGGCCGTCAATTACACCTCGGCCGGGACCGTGGAGTTTATTGTCGATCCGGAGCGTAACTTTTATTTTCTGGAGATGAATACCCGTCTGCAGGTGGAGCATCCGGTGACCGAGATGGTGACCGACCTTGATCTGGTTGAGTTGATGCTGCAGGTGGCCGCCGGCGAGCCTCTGCCGCTCTCCCAGGATGAGGTCAGGCTCACGGGCTGGGCCATGGAAAGCCGGATCTATGCCGAGGATCCGATTCGAGACTTTCTTCCTTCCATTGGCCGCCTGGTTCGTTATCAGCCACCGGACAATGAGCCGGATCGGGTACGGGTGGATACCGGGGTCTTTGAGGGCGGCGAGATTTCAATGTACTACGACCCCATGATTGCCAAGTTGATTACCTGGGGATCGGATCGGGATCAGGCCATCGTCTGCATGCAGGAGGCTCTGGATGAATATCTCATTGAAGGGGTTCAGCATAATATCAGTTTTCTCGGAGCCCTGATGTCCCACCCTAAATTTAAGAAAGGGGCTTTGCACACCGGTTTTATTGCCGAAGAATTTCCCAAAGGATTCCGTGAGGCCGATGTTGTGGAGGAGACCCCGATCCTGCCCATTGTGGTAGCCTCCATCATGCACCGGCTGTACATGGATCGGGCTGCAAGAATCAGTGGTCAGCTGGCCGGTTATGAACGACGGGTCCTGGATGACTGGGTGGTGGTGACCACCGAGGAAGAGTTTCGGGTTCTGGTGAAGCCGTTTCAGGCGGATTGCGGGTATAGGGTGGACTGCAGGGGAGAACATTTCGGCGTGATGACCGACTGGTCGTTCTGTCAGGATATCATGCGGGCGACAATCAACGGCCAGCGTCTTGCCTTCAAGGTCCGCCGTCACGGGCTCGGGTATCGAATCGAGCACCGGGGAAAGACCACTAGAGCCCAGGTCTATACCCCACGGGCAGCGGAACTGCACCGGCTTATGCCCCGCAAAATCCTGGAAGACCAGTCAAAGTTCCTGCTGGCCCCCATGCCGGGCTTACTGGTTCAGCTCAAGGTGAAAGAGGGACAGGGCGTCAAGGCGGGCCAGGAACTGGCCATCGTCGAGGCCATGAAGATGGAAAATGTCCTCAAGGCGGAAGTGGACGGCACTGTTGCCCGGATTACCTGCAAGCGCGGTGACAGCCTGAACGTGGAACAGGTGATTCTCGAGTTTGAGTAGTCTTTTTTTTACCCCTGAACCCACGGTAAATTCATGCTGATTGCACATGAAAAGAATATCCACGCCAATACAAAGGGATACCGTCGCTCATGCAACAAAATTGCATCGACCCAACGATTATTAACTCACCATTCGTATCCTTTTGTAAAATCAGGATAAGCGATGGTATCCCTCGTGAATGATTTTTACCAAAAACGTCAGCATAAATTTACCCTGCCCCTGAACCAGGTATGGTTGTAGAAATAAATGCAGCAGAAAAAATTGGATACGGCTGTGGCACACGCCTCTGCAGATTAGAACAATGCTGGAAACAATGACTGATCCTGCCGGCAGTGAGCGGACCCGCGAAGGACTGCTGGCCGTTCATGTAGGACTTGCCGCAAATACACTGCTGGCCGTGGTTAAGGTCACCGTCGGAATTCTCGGTCAGAGCCCGGCTCTGCTGGCTGATGGCATTAACTCCACCTCGGATGTGGCGTACGGGGTGGTGATGTCTATCTTCATGAAGCTCTCGGGCAAACCGGCAGATCATGAGCACCCGTACGGTCATGACCAGATGGAAAGTATTGCCGCCGTCGTGGTCGGGGCCTTTGTCATTTCTACAGCCATTGCCATTTTCTGGAATTCAGTAAATGGTGTCTACGAGATTATTTCAGGGGCTGGGAGTTTTTCAGGGGCGGCGCAACTAGCCCTTTGGGTATCACTTGCCGTGGCAGGGGTCAAACTCTGGTTGGCCCTGTGGACCTGGAAAATCGGAAAACAGACCCGGAATATTGCGGTAGAGGCTCTGGCTCAGGATCATCGCAACGATATCTTTTCGGCCCTGGCGGCTACGGTCGGTATATTTTTTGGGCGTATGGGGTTCCCTTGGGTGGATCCCCTGGCCGGTGCACTGGTGTCCTTGATTATTCTTTATACCGGGGTCGAGATCCTGCGTTCTTCCACCGCTGATTTGATGGATACCCTGCCGGGGAAACAGCTGTCTAAAGAGATCTGCGGCCTGTTGGCTGCTGTTGAGGGAGTACAGAGTGTGGAGGAGGTTCATGCCCACCGTTTTGGCCCCTATCTGGTGGTTAATGTCACCATAGGGGTGGATGGGGCGCTTACCGTGACTGAAGGTGACGGAATCGCTACCCGGGTTGAGGAGACTTTGCTGGAGAATGTTGAATTCATGCGCCGGGTCTATGTTCACTATCATCCGGCAGCTGCCAGACAGGACGGTGCCTCCGGATCATCAGGATTTTGACAGCGTTTAAAGAATGGGCACTGGTGGCAGTCATGAATTTTTTCGGCATAGGTACCCATGACTTTGCCGTGACACATGGTGCCGGCGATTGCCCAGCAGATCCTGCCGAAATAGGGGTAGGCCGGGCAGCGGCGTGCCGGATCCGTTTCAATGCCGCAGCCGATACATTGCCAGCATTGCGTCTTGGAATCCTCTTCCTCCGCCTGGTAGGGAAAAAACAGGGTAAACGAAGTGCCGCCTTCTTCTGTGGAATCTGCTGTGATAAATCCCCTGTGCTCTTCCATTATTTCATGGATTATTGTCAGGCCAAGCCCGGTACCGACTCGTTTGGTCGAGTAAAAGGGCTCAAAGATTAATTCCGATTGTTGCTTCGACATTCCCCTGCCTGTATCTTTGATGGTGAGGGAAACCCATTGTATCTGGTTGAAGACGGTGGTTTTAGTGCTGATAGTGAGGGTTCCGCCTTCTGGCATGGCATCAATACTGTTGCTGATCAGGTTGCCGATGCACTGTCTGAGTTGTTCCGGGTCAAGATAGATTCTGGGGAGGCCAGGGCTGTAGAGTTCTATGATCTCATACGACTGATTGTTTGAATAGAGGTCGATAAAATAGGCGACGGCATCGCGGACAACAGGGTTCAGTTCCCCGCGTTTAAGCCCGACTTTTTCAGAGGTAAAGAGCAGGACGTCGCGGAGGATCGATTCGAGTCTGGCAACCTCGGTGACAATAGTCTCTGCATATTGCTTTTCCTTTGAATCCTCGGTAAGGAGTTTCAGTAGTCTTCTGCTGAAACCACCCAGCGACATGAGTGGATTTCTGATTTCATGAGCAACGGTTTCGGTCAGGCGTCCCAGTGCGGAAAGTTTCTCGCTCTCCACCAGCTTGACCTGCATGGCCTTCAGATTTTCAATGGATTCGGCAAGCTGCGCATTTAGGTTTTCTATGTTTTCCTTATCTTTTTTTAATTTTTCATGAATAATTCCTGCCGGGAAACCAATGAGATAGAGGAAGACGATGCGGATGCCGATCTCGGTCCAGTGGACAGATTGCCAGTACGGCAGGAGGTTGATCAGGTAAAGACCGGCAGAGAGCGTTGCCACCATTAGTCCGAATATACGACCGAAGTAGAGGGTATGCAGGAGTACCAGAAGGTAATAACAGAGGAAAAAACTGTTGCGATACTCAGGCTCCAGGTGAACGAGGTAAAATATAAAAACCAGGTCCAGCAGGAGGGAAACAATGTAAATATGGCGGATTTGATCCGGTTTGAAGAATATGAGGATATATAAAATCAGGCTGTAGGAGGAAAAAACCGCCAGTGAAACAGAGTACTGGCCGACAACCGACTGACTGAGCGGGGCAAAAAGCAACCAGGTGCTGCTTCCCAGGATAGTCCACAGGCGCAGGGCCAAAAACAGCCTGTCGGTGACGGAGAAGCCTTGTAGGACATCGTGTGTGTATTTTTTAAATGGAAAATGGGGCATGCCGACTCCATGAAACAAACCTGTGCGTATGGTTTCGGCTCTAAAACTACTTTGAAAGATTCCTTCTGTCAAAGTGTAAGCCGTGTTATTCAGTAGGAAAATACATGCTGTTGGACTAAAAACTATTTTTCGCACAGTGATGGCAAACATGAACACGTTATATGGCCTCTGTTCCCTTGAGGCTGTCTTGAGTATGAACTGCAACCAGGAGTGAACCCGGAATGCCTGAACAAGACCCTACCCTTCTTTTGTCGGAGCAGAACAACAGTATTGTGTATCTCACCCTGAATCGTCCTGAGGTGCTCAATGCCTTGAATAAACCCTTACTTCTTGCAATAAAAAAGGAGTTGGAGAGGATACGGCAAGATCGGAATGTTCGGGCCGTAGTTTCCACAGGTGCCGGAGAGCGGGCCTTTTCCGCCGGTGCGGATATAGAATATCTGCATCAGGCCACGCCATTGCAGATCAGGGAGCTGGCACGGCTTGCGGTTACCGTTACTTCTCTTATCGAAAACCTGAACAAAGTCTCAATCGCCCTGATTAATGGTTTTGCCCTTGGGGGAGGACTTGAGCTGGCCGAAGCCTGCATGCTACGAATTGCGGTCGATTCGGCAAGGTTCGGTCATCCCGAAGTTCTGTTAGGTGCTGTTGCCGGCTGGGGCGGCACTACACGGCTGCCCCGCCTGATTGGCAAAGGACGGGCCGCGGAAATGCTGTTAACTGGAAAAACGATCAGTGCAGATGAGGCCCTTCATTTTGGTCTGATTAATAGCGTGACGGAACCGGAAAAATTACAGAATGCAGGAAAAATACTGCTGCGGGATATTTTTCGAAATGCCCCTGTTGCCGTCAATATGACCTGGGATGCCATCCACAGGGGCTTGGATCTGTCAATTGATGAATCGGCAAAATTAGGGGCGGACTATTTTGGTTTAATTGCCTCGACAGAAGATTTTAGAAACGGCACACAGGCTTTTTTGAAAAAACAGAAAGTAGAGTTCCATGGCAGGTAAGTACAGGCATGCCTGTAAACACTATTTATCCTCGTCTTTCATATTGACTGGAAGGATCCCCCAGTCAGGGCGTTGGCCCAAGCCCTGTCTTCGAATGTATCTTCTGAGGAAGAGGTGGCCAAAAACTGTTTAATACATTCGAAGCTTGAGGCCGATCTCCTTGAGATATGGCCCGAGCCGATCCCGGAAGTGGTCGCCGTTTTAGAGCGATATGCAACCTGGAATGAAGTCTATGAAAATCTCCCGGATATCGAGCTGATTTCGTCATAAGCCATTCAACCTCATAGGTATCCATTGGAGTCCAATGTCATTAATCTCACATAGTTCCGGTGTTCATGTCCGCCTGGTTCTGACCATGATCTTCTGGGGAGGAACTTTTGTTGCCGGACGCGTTCTGGCCGAGGAGCTTCATCCGCTGACTGCCGCCTCTCTCCGATTTATCCTGGCCTCGGCAATGCTGTTAACGACCCTGAAGATCCGGTATGGAACACTTCCCCGGCTGGATAAAAAACAGTGGGGCGCCATGACCCTGCTGGCCCTGACCGGTGTCTTTTCCTATAATATTTTCTTTTTTACCGGTCTGCAGACTGTGGAGGCCGGGCGGGCATCGATGATCATTGCCGTTAATCCGGTTGTTACAGCCATGCTGGCCATGTTGTTTTTTGGTGAACGGGCCGGTTTTTTGCGTAGTCTTGGCATGTTTCTCGCTGTCAGCGGAGCCCTGGTGGTTATTTCCAGGGGCCGACCGATAGCTCTTTTTCAGGGAGGCATCGGGTATGGAGAGCTTTGTATTGTCGGCTGCGTTCTCAGCTGGTCCGCCTACACGCTCATCGGTAAACGGCTTCTGGTCAATATCCAGCCCCTGGTAGCTGTGGCTTACTCCTGCACTCTCGGCGCCCTCTTTCTCCTTACCGCTGCCATGCTTGGTGGTCATCTGTCCGAAGTCCGGGAACTGACCATGCAGGCGGGGCTTTGCCTTCTGTACTTTGCCTTTTTCGGCACCACGCTCGGCTTTATATGGTTTTATGACGGAGTAAAAGCCCTCGGGGCAGGCAGATCGGCCATGTATGTCAATCTGGTTCCGGTGAGTGGCGTTTCCCTTGGGGTACTGCTTCTTGGTGAACGGCTTGGCAGTTCACTTATTCTTGGGGGTATTCTTGTTTTTTTCGGCCTTTACCTTATCAATCGCAGACCTTCCGCTGCGCTCACCTCTTCTACATCAAGAGAAAAAAACATGTAAGGGAACTGTCCGGGAGACCTGGAATTATTTTTTCCATATTATTTCACTTGAAAGCATCTTTAGTTTCGTTTACTGTAAAATTGTTCTACTTGTGAAACATGGTGGGCTCGTAAAAGTCCGGAATGTCGTTTGCACTGTACGGAAATGAAAAAAGTTTCGACCTTCCCGCCGTCGGTGGCGAGACTTCTCGGGGTCTCGCGAGTTCGCTCGTCATGTGGACATTGCCACATCACTACCGGAAGTTTTCGTTATCTGCGACATTGACAAACATAAAGCATCCTGTGATCTGCTCTTCTGGGTAATGGTATGGTTACTCAAAAGTCAATGACACGAGAGGTTGCGGTCTCTTTGTTATTTTTTCTGCGGGCCGGGTAGGTTTTGCATCTGTCATCGCCTGCCTCATCACTCCCATAACCTGATGTCATTCTATGAGGCTTGAATTACAAAATATATCAAAGCTGGTGAAGGGTGATCCTCATATCTCCGATGTCTCTCTTTCACTGGATGCCGGCACCATAAATATTCTGTTGGGGCCGACCCTTGCAGGGAAAACAACCCTGTTGCGGCTCATGGCCGGTCTTGAGCGACCGACCTCCGGTCGACTGCTGGTTGATGGTCATGATGTTACCGGTGTTCCGGTGCAGAAACGCAATGTGGCCATGGTCTATCAGCAGTTTATCAACTACCCGAATTTAAGCGTCTTTGAAAATATTGCCTCGCCTCTGCGCATTGCCGGGTTGCCGAAGCCGGAAATAGAGAGCAAGGTCCACAAGGTGGCCGATCTGCTCCAGCTTGTCGACACCCTGAAGCGTAAGCCGCAGGAACTCTCCGGTGGGCAGCAGCAACGTATTGCCCTGGCCAGGGCCCTGGTAAAAGAAGCCGGCCTGGTCCTTCTGGATGAGCCGCTGGCCAACCTTGATTACAAACTTCGTGAAGAGCTCCGTAAGGAGTTGCCGAAAATATTTTCGCAGACCGGGGCCATCTTTGTCTATGCGACCACCGAACCCTCGGAGGCCCTGTTGCTGGGCGGCAATACCGCCACCCTCCATGAAGGGCGGGTCTCCCAGTTCGGGCCGACCATTGATGTCTTTCGGCGGCCCGATAACCTGACCACCGCCCGTGTATTCTCCGACCCGCCCCTGAACACCTTACCGATTGCCAAGAAAAACAATGTCCTTGTATTTAAAGACCAGGTGAGAATTCCGATCAATGGCCGGTTGGCGGAGATAGCCGATGGTGACTATACCATCGGCGTCAGGCCGTATCATCTCTACCTCAAGGCCGCAGAAGGCACAGCCGCTGTTGCCGGCGAGGTGACGGTCACCGAGATCACCGGTTCCAACAGCTATGTCCACGTTGATATCGGTGGAATACGCTGGGTGGCCTTTGCCAGGGGCATTCATGAGTATGAGATCGGCACCTCCATTCAGGTCTACGTCGATCCGACCCTTTTTTACATCTTTGACACAAGCGGCAAGCTGGTCCATGCACCGGCCTTGCCTGAAGGACGCTGATCCCCAAGAGGAAGACATGGCCCGCATCCGTTTACAAAATATTGCCCATTCATATGTCGGTGACACCGGTAACCTTGATGATTTTGCCCTGAAAAAGCTAGATCTTACCTGGGATGACGGCGGTGCCTATGCCCTGCTGGGGCCCTCCGGCTGCGGCAAGAGTACCTTGCTCAATATTATATCCGGCCTGTTGTATCCCACCCGCGGCAAGGTCTATTTCGATGACCGGGAGGTCACCACCCTGCCGACCGAGGAGCGCAATACGGCCCAGGTCTTTCAGTTCCCGGTGGTCTACGACACCATGACCGTGTTTGATAATCTGGCTTTTCCTCTAAAAAACAGGGGAGTTGATGGAAAAGAGATCCGGCGGCGCGTCACCGAGCTGGCCGAGATGCTTGACTTGCAAAACGATCTGAAACGCAAGGCCCAGGGGTTGACAGCAGACGTAAAACAGAAAATTTCCCTTGGTCGCGGGCTGATCAGAAAAGACGTCAATGTCATTCTCTTTGACGAGCCGCTAACGGTCATCGATCCTCAGCTCAAGTGGGAGCTGCGTTCCCAGCTCAAGAAACTGCATAAACAGTTCGACTTTACGATGATTTACGTCACCCATGACCAGACCGAAGCGTTGACCTTTGCCGACGAGGTGGTGGTGATGTACGAGGGCGAGGTGGTGCAGGTCGGCACTCCCGAGGAGCTGTTTAACCGGCCAAACCATACCTTTGTCGGCTATTTTATCGGGTCGCCGGGGATGAATATTCTCCCCTGTACGGTCAGGGGAGACAGAGCAGTTGTCGGCAAGCATGAAATACCACTTGGCCGAATATATAAAGAGAGTACAGGGGAAACCAAGCTGGAGCTGGGAGTTCGGCCTGAATTTTTAACCCTCAGTACCTCGAGTGACCAAGGGCTGCCGGTCAGTATCGGCAGGATTGATGATATCGGCCATCTCAGGGTTGCCCAGGTGTCTCTTGACGGGTTGCCCTTAAGTGTTGTGGTCGGGGAAAACGAAATTCTTTCCGGGCAGAGTGGTCATCTCGTTTTTGACACACCTCACGCAAATATTTATGCCGACGGACATCTGCAGAGAGGAGAGGCGGTATAATGGAGCGGCAGGTTAACCAGAAGGGCTGGCTCATGGTCCTGCCCGCCATCCTTGTTGTGGCACTCAATGCGGTGATCCCGCTGATGACGGTGGTCAACTATTCGGTTCAGGACAGTTTCGGCAACAATCAGTTTTTCTGGGCCGGAATGAGCTGGTTCGTTGAACTGTTGCATTCTGAACGCTTTCATGCCGCTCTTGGCCGTCAGTTTATCTTTTCCGCCATCATTCTGCTGATAGAAATTCCGCTGGGAATTATCATTGCCCTGGCCATGCCGCGTAAAGGCTGGGGCGTGCCGGTCTGTCTGGTGCTTATGGCCCTGCCGCTGTTGATCCCGTGGAATGTTGTCGGCACCATCTGGCAGATTTTCGGACGGATGGACATCGGTCTGCTCGGCCATACACTTGCCTCACTCGGGATCAACTATAACTATACCCAGGAGCCCATAGCCGCCTGGCTGACCGTCATTATTATGGATGTCTGGCATTGGACCAGCCTGGTGGTTCTGCTCTGTTATGCGGGCCTGAGCTCCATTCCCGATGTGTATTATCAGGCCGCCCGTATCGATGGCGCCTCCCGCTGGGCCATCTTTCGCTATATCCAGCTGCCCAAGCTGAAACGGGTTCTTTTAATTGCCGTATTGCTCCGCTTCATGGACAGTTTTATGATCTATACCGAGCCCTTTGTGGTTACCGGCGGCGGGCCCGGCAACTCGACCACCTTTCTCTCCATTGATCTGGTCAAGATGGCTATCGGTCAGTTCGATCTGGGCCCGGCTGCTGCCATGTCGCTGATTTACTTTCTGATTATCCTGCTCCTGTGCTGGATATTTTATACCGTGATGAGCCTTGAAGACGATGAACCGCAGGGAGGTGTCCTGTGATTCGTTTCAAGTGGCTTATCCCGACCCTGTACATTGTTTTTCTCCTGCTGCCGATTTACTGGCTGATCAACATGAGCCTGAAAACCAACCAGGAGATTCTCTCGGTGTTCAGTCTCTGGCCGCGTGACCTGACCTTTGCCAACTACAAGGTCATCTTCACCGACCCTGCCTGGTATTCGGGCTACATCAACTCAACCATTTATGTGGTCATGAATGTCCTGATCTCCGTGACCCTGGCCCTGCCGGCCGCTTATGCTTTCTCAAGGTACAGTTTTCTCGGTGACCGACATCTGTTTTTCTGGCTGCTGACCAACCGCATGGCGCCGCCTGCCGTCTTTGCCCTCCCGTTTTTTCAGCTCTACTCCTCAATGGGTTTATTTGATACCCATATTGCCGTGGCCCTGGCCCACTGTCTGTTCAACCTGCCGCTCTCCATCTGGATTCTGGAGGGATTCATGTCCGGAATTCCCAAAGAGATTGATGAGACCGCTTATATTGACGGCTATTCATGGCCGAGATTTTTTGTGAAAATTTTTATACCCAACATTGCATCCGGCATCGGGGTAACTGCCTTTTTCTGCTTTATGTTTTCCTGGGTGGAACTGTTGCTGGCCCGGACCCTGACCTCGGTGTCGGCCAAGCCGATCTCCGCCATCATGACCCGGACGGTTTCCGCCTCCGGGCTTGACTGGGGTGTCCTGGCCGCCGCCGGCGTGCTGACCATTATTCCCGGTGCACTGGTTATCTGGTTTGTCCGTAATTATATCGCCAAGGGATTTGCCCTTGGCCGGGTCTAGGGAGGAATCTATGGATCTGGCATGGATGGCTTGGACCAAACCGACAGCAATCTTTTTTATTACCATCTTCTGCCTGCTGGCGGTGATGATTATCTGGGAGCGTATCTCGCCGGGTGGTGCTCCCCGGGTGGGTATTCTTCGTTTTGAGACAACCCGCGGCGACCGGCTGTTTATTACACTGCTCGGTTCGGCCTATTTGAATTTGTTGATGCTTGCCTTTGTCGGCCCGAATCTGTGGCTGGGCCTGGGGTTGTGTTGTGTTTTTGCACTGGCTGTTTTTACCCTGGTGTAAAAAAGTGGTTTTGATCTGTTCAGCGTATGAAAAAACCTGAATCAGGTCTCATTGAAGGTTGTCTTGAAGGTTTTTTCTTTTCAGGACGCCGTAAAAAAATGGAGGGATGCGTATGAAGAAACAACTGGTAACCGCAATTGCCGCAACCAGCCTGCTGATGGGCACTGTCTGTGCCCAGGCGGGTATGGATGAGGCCAAGAAGTGGGTCGAGAAGGAGTTCCAGCCTTCGACTCTTTCAACGGCTGATCAGATGAAAGAGATGCAATGGTTTATCAAGGCGGCCGAACCTTTCAAGGGGATGCAGATCAATGTCGTCTCCGAGACCATCACCACCCATGAGTATGAATCCAAGGTCCTGGCAAAGGCCTTTACCGAGATCACCGGGATCAAGATCACCCATGATCTGATCGGAGAAGGTGATGTTATTGAAAAGCTGCAGACCCAGATGCAGACCGGTAAAAATATCTATGATGCCTATATCAATGATTCGGACCTGATCGGTACCCATTTTCGCTACAACCAGGTTGTTCCCCTTTCCGACTGGATGAGCGGCGAGGGTAAGGATGTCACCGATCCCATGCTTGACGTGGATGATTTTATCGGCAAGTCCTTTACCACCGCCCCGGACGGTAAGCTGTATCAGCTGCCCGATCAGCAGTTTGCCAACCTGTACTGGTTTCGCTATGACTGGTTCAAGCGGCCGGAGTTGAAGAAAAAATTTAAAGAAATCTATGGTTATGAACTCGGGGTTCCGGTCAACTGGTCCGCCTATGAGGATATTGCCGAATTTTTCAGTGACAAGGTCAAAGAGATCGATGGTCAGCGGGTCTATGGCCATATGGATTACGGCAAGAAAGATCCCTCTCTTGGCTGGCGTTTTACCGATGCATGGCTCTCCATGGCCGGTGAAGGCGACAAGGGCATTCCTAACGGACTGCCGGTGGATGAGTGGGGTATTCGGGTAGAGGGCTGCAATCCTGTCGGCTCAACCGTTGCCCGCGGCGGCGCCACCAACGGTCCTGCCGCAGTCTACGCATTGACCAAATATGTTGACTGGATGAAAAAATATGCCCCGCCTGAGGCGGCAGGCATGACCTTTTCCGAAGCCGGTCCGGTTCCGGCCCAGGGAGCCATTGCCCAGCAGATCTTCTGGTACACCGCCTTTACCGCTGATATGGCCAAGCCGGGCACCCCGGTTGTCGACAAAGACGGCATGCCCAAATGGCGGATGGCTCCTTCGCCCCATGGCCCGTACTGGGAAGAGGGCATGAAGCTCGGGTATCAGGATGCAGGTTCCTGGACCCTGTTGAAATCCACCCCGGTTGATCGCCGGAAGGCGGCCTGGCTCTATGCGCAGTTCGTTGTTTCAAAGACCGTCAGCCTGAAAAAAACCCATGTCGGCCTGACCCCGATTCGTGAAAGCGATATCTGGGATGAGTCCTTTACAAAACGTGCCCCTGAACTGGGTGGTCTTATAGAGTTTTATCGCAGTCCCGCCCGGGTGCAGTGGACCCCGACCGGTACCAATGTGCCTGATTACCCGAAACTGGCCCAGCTCTGGTGGCAGAATGTTGCCGACGCGGTCACCGGGGACAAGACACCGCAGCAGGCCATGGATTCTCTGGCCCAGCAGCAGGACAAGGTCATGGCACGGATTGAGCGTTCCGGTGTTCAGGGAAAATGTGGACCAAAGCTCAACCCGAAAAAAGATCCGTCGTACTGGCTGAACCAGCCCGGTGCGCCTAAGAAAAAACTTGCCAATGAAAAACCCCAGGGACAGACTATTGACTATGATGAGTTAGTCAAGAGCTGGGCTGCTGCAGCAAAAAAATAGCGAGTTCAACGCAGGTGATCGTGTTCTCTGCGATCACCTGAACTCTATTTGCCGACGGGTCTGCAGTTCAGCAAACTGCCGGCCCGTTTTTGTTTCAAGTATTGCGTAGACCAGTTCTTCGTCAACAGGAGGGACATGAGATGTCGTCTTTCATCCTTGCCATCGACCAGGGAACCACGTCCAGTAGGGCAATTCTCTTTGATCGGAATTTCAATGCCGTGGCTGTTTCTCAGCAGGAGTTTGAGCAGTTTTTTCCCCGGTCCGGATGGGTGGAGCATGATCCAGAGGAAATCTGGACCACGACCGTGGCCACCTGTCGCGATGTGCTGACTCAGGCAGGAGTGAGCTCTCAGCAGATTGCCGGAATAGGTATTACCAATCAGCGTGAGACCACGGTTATCTGGGATAAAGAGACCGGGGAGCCGATCCACAGGGCCATTGTCTGGCAGGACCGGCGGACCAGTGCACTTTGTACGGAGCTGAAACAACAGGGCCACGAGGAGCGAGTGAGCGCGAAAACAGGCCTGCTGCTTGATCCTTATTTCTCCGGGACCAAGGCCGCCTGGATTCTGGACAATGTTGAGGGTGCCAGGCAGAAGGCTGAAGCCGGGAAACTGGCCTTTGGCACGGTTGATTGTTTCCTGCTCTGGCGCCTGACCGGTGGCCGGGTGCATGCCACCGATGCCACCAATGCCTCGCGAACGCTGTTGTACAATATCCATGAAGGATGCTGGGACCGGGAACTTCTGGAGTTGATCCGGGTACCGGAGAATATGCTGCCCGAAGTCAGGGATTGCGCGGCATATTTTGGCGAAACACTGCCGGAATTTTTTGGTGGTCCCGTAAAGATTGCCGGGATTGCCGGTGATCAGCAGGCGGCGCTTATCGGTCAGGCCTGTTTTGAGCCGGGAATGATCAAGTCGACCTACGGCACCGGCTGTTTTGCCATTCTCAATACCGGTGATCAGCCGGTTGTTTCAAAAAATCGCCTCCTGACCACCATCGGCTACCAGCTCAATGGACGGGTGATTTATGGGCTTGAAGGGTCGATTTTTATTGCCGGAGCCGCGGTCCAGTGGCTGCGAGACAGTCTTGGGATAATACAAAAAGCCTCGGAAGCCGGCAAGCTGGCCGGGATGGCCGACGATAATCAGGCGGTGTATCTGGTGCCTGCTTTCACCGGCCTGGGAGCACCGTACTGGGATGCCGACTCAAGGGGTGCGATGTTCGGTCTGACCAGGAACACCGGTCCGGCGGAATTTGCCCGTGCTGCTCTTGAGGCGGTCTGTTATCAGACCCGGGATCTGCAGGAAGCCATGCAGGGCGACTGGACGGCTCCCGGTGACATCAGGACGGTTCTGCGGGTGGATGGCGGCATGGTTGCCTCCAACTGGACTATGCAGTTCCTGGCTGATATCATTAACGCACCGGTTGACCGTCCCCAGGTCCTTGAGACAACGGCCCTGGGAGCGGCCTATCTTGCCGGGCTCCAGGTGGGCTTTTATCCCGCACCTGAAGAATTTTCCGCTTCCTGGAAGCTGGAGACCCGTTTTTCTCCGAGCCTGGACGAACAGGAGCGGGAGAAAAAATATGCCGGCTGGCAGGACGCAGTTCGCAGGACATTGAGCCGGTATTGAGGCAATCCAAAGCTAGCTAGGGCGGAAGAACAGTATGAATTTACTCAAAACACGACAGAATGACATTCTTGCCATGGCTCGGGAGCAGGGTGAAGTCCTGGTCGATGAGTTGGCAAGCCGTTTTAAGATATCGCCCCAGACCATTCGTAAGGATCTGAATATCCTCTGTGATCGCCGGTTACTGGTCCGCATTCATGGTGGGGCAGTCATCAGCACAGGGGTGGAAAATCTTGCCTATGATGAACGAAGGCATCTTGCCCCGACAGAGAAAATGGAAATCGGCAGGCGGGCGGCATCGCTCATCCCCGACAACTGTTCTCTGTTCATCAATCTCGGCACGACCACGGAACAGGTTGCAGATGGCTTAAAGGCGCATCACGGCCTGATGGTTATCACCAATAATATAAATGTGGTCAACATCCTCAGACGATCTCTGGGCATTGAACTGGTTGTGGCCAGCGGTCTGGTGCGGCGCTCGGACGGCGGGATAGTGGGGGTGGCAACCGTTGACTTTATTAACCAGTTCAAGGTGGATTACGCGGTTATAGGCGTTTCCGCCATTGACGAGGACGGCGCCCTGCTTGATTATGACTTCCGTGAGGTTCGGGTGGCGCAGGCGATCATCAACAATTCCCGACATGTGATCCTGGTCGCAGACAGCATGAAGATGACCCGGTCCGCTCCGGTCCGTATTGCTCATATTTCGCAGATAAACACCCTGATCACCGACAGTGAGCTCCCGGAACAGTTACAAAAGATTTGCCGGGAACATGAGGTGAACGTTGAAATCGTTTCCTGAGTATATATTTAATATTTTTTAATGTTTCCCTAACATGTTGAAAGTAGAGTAAACGTTTAATATGGTGTTCGGAACACCTGTCTGCCTGCTTGTTGACAGTCAGGCATAATTAAAAAAAATCCAAGGAGGAAAATGATGAAGAAAGTCACTCTACTGGCAGCTCTGTGCTGTTTTCTGTTTGCCACGGCGGCTCAGGCGGAAACGTTGAAAATTCTCACCTGGAAAGGGTATGCCCCCAAGGCGTTGATTGAGAAATTTGAACAAGAGACCGGAATCAAGGTGGAGGCAACGTTTTCCAACAATGAGGAAATGATTGCCAAGCTGCGTGCAACCCGCGGTGCCGGTTTTGATCTGGCCCAGCCCAGCCAGGATCGTATCTCTTCGGTGCAGGAAAAGTTTAAGATTTATCAACCCGTTGATTATGCAAAAATCGATGCCAAGCTCTTTATCCCGTCTATGCTGGATGCGGTCAAGAAAAACACCAAAGTCGGTGACAACTCGTATGCGGTTCCCTTTTGCTGGGGCACCTCCGGCCTGGTTGTCAACAGTGAAAAAGCTCCAGGCGCCGACGACTGGAATGCCCTGCTTGATCCTCAGTACAAGGGCAGAATCAGCTACCGTCTGAAGCGGCCGACCCTGATTGCTATCGGATTTGCCCTGGGCTACAATCCCTTTGATCTGTACTCTGATGCAACGGCCTACAAGGCCATGCTGGACAAGGTTGCCGAGACCCTGATCAAGGCCAAACCGCTGGTCAAGAATTACTGGGCCAACGGCGATGCCCTGCTGGAATCCATGCGTTCAGGTGAGGTGACCGTGGCCATGGCCTGGGATAACGGCGGCTGGAAACTCCATGCCGATAATCCGGCCATTGACTTCCGTGCCCCCAAGGCCGGTGCTCTGGGCTGGATCGATACCTTTGCCATTCCGTCCAAGGCCAAGAATGTTGAGGCGGCCTACAAGTGGATCAACTTTATGATGAAACCGGAAAACGCCGGATATTTCACCACCCAGGAGAAGGTCGCAACCGCATCTCTTGATGCCAATGCCCATGTTTCGGCTGATGTACGAGCCAACTTTGAGCGAACTTTTCCTAAGGAAACCATTGATAATATCAAGTGGTATCCGCCGGTCCCGGCCAAGCTTGAGGGCATGGAAGGGAAGATTCTGGACAAGATCAAGGCCTCTAAATAAGATATTTACAAACCAGAGCACTATCATTTCCTGCGAGATGGTAGTGCTTATAGAATAAAAAAAATGCTGCCATGTACAACTCAGTATTGAGCAGGGATACCATCGTTGATTGATGAAAAAAGTTACTCTGCACAAGAGAGAAGCTGATTTCTCAGCAAATATTACTGCATGTGATTTAAGCGATGGTATCCCTCTTCTGGAAAAAATGCGCTTGATTGGTAGCCCTGAAATTAGAAAATCATGAAATAAAAAAATATGGCCAACGATCTTTCCGTCCGTGAGCTTGTACGAACTTTCGGCGATTTCACTGCCGTTGATGATGTCACCTTTGACGTACCCCAGGGTTCTTTTTTTTCCATCCTCGGGCCTTCCGGCTGCGGCAAGACCACGCTTTTGCGCATGGTGGCCGGATTTGACGAACCGACCTCCGGTACCATTGCCATCCGCGGTACGGACATGTGCGGGGTGCCGCCCAACAAACGTCCGGTCAACCTGGTCTTTCAGCATCTGGCCCTGTTTCCGATGATGAACGTGGCGGAAAATATCGCTTTCGGTCTCAAGCGGCGCGGTATGCAGTCGGCTGAGATAAGCAGAAAAACCCAGGCGATTCTTGAGCGGGTCGATCTGCCGGGGTATGGCGACAAGCGGATAAATCAGTTATCCGGCGGCCAGAAACAGCGGGTGGCCATTGCCCGTTGCCTGGTTATGGAACCCTCTGTCCTGTTACTTGATGAACCGCTCGGTGCCCTGGATCTCAAGCTGCGCGAACAGATGAAGGTGGAGCTTAAAAAACTGCAGGCCAAGGTGGGTACCACCTTTATTTACATCACCCATGACCAGTCCGAGGCTCTGGTCATGTCGGATCGGATTGCGGTCATGAACAACGGACGCTTTGAACAGGTGGGGCCGCCGCGGGAGTTGTACAGCGATCCGCACACACCTTTTGTGGCCCGGTTTGTCGGGGAGAACAATGCCTGGTCGGGCACGGTTGAAGAGGTGGACACCCATGTGCGAATCCGGACCGAAGAGGGACTTCTGTTTCGGGCCAGGAGCCATGACGCCTACCCCGCCGGTACCCGGGTTGATCTCTTCCTTCGCCCGGAAGCACTGCGCATCGAACCGGAGGGCAAATCGCTCAATACCTTCAAGGTCACGGTCAAGACCATTCTCTTTGACGGCGCCAACAGCCGGTTACTGACCGTAACCCCGAAGAACCATGAGCTGCTGGTCAGTCTGCCGCAAAATCGTCAGTTTGATTATATTCAGCCCGGCGATATCATTACCCTGGACTGGCATCCGGATTCCGGACTCTGTTTTGAGGCATGATCATGAAGAGCGGCTATCGTCTGACCCTCTGGTTATTTCTGGCACCGGTGCTTCTGTGGTTGTTTCTGCTGATTGTGATCCCCCATCTCGACCTGCTGCTCATGAGCTTCCGGGGCGAAAGCGGTGTCGGCAACCCGGTCTGGACCCTGCAGAACTATAAAAATTTCTTTACCGAACCCATCTACTGGCGTACCTTTGTCCGCACCGCGCTCTATGCCGTTATCACTACCCTCTGTACCTTTGTCCTGGCCCTGCCGGTATCGTTTTACATTGCCAAACTGGCCCGGCCCCGGACCCGTGGTTTTCTCACCGTGCTGCTCCTGCTGCCGTTCTGGGTCAGTGAACTGGTCCGGGTCTACGGCTGGATGATCCTGCTGCGGGAATCCGGGGTATTTAATTATGTGCTCCTTAAAATGGGTATTATTCATCAGCCGGTGGAGATGCTGTACAACGATGTCACTATGATCATGGGGTTGGTTTATACCTCCATGCTCTTTATGGTGGTGCCACTTATCTCGGTTATGGAAAGCCTGGATGATTCGCTGATTGAGGCGGCCTATGACCTTGAGGCCTCGAAATTTGCCATTCTCCGCACTATAATTATTCCCCACTGCAAGCCGGGGATCACCTCCGGTGCCATTGTCGTCTTTATGCTGGCCCTGGGGAACTACCTGACCCCGAACCTGATGGGGGGCAAGAACTCGCTCTGGTTCACAGAACAGATTTACAACCAGTTTATCGCCAGTTTCAACTGGAATCAGGGCGCAGCCTTTGGTTTCCTGCTTCTGGTTTTGAGTTCACTCATTATCTGGACCGGCCTGAAGGTAACCAGGCAGCGACTCGGGGAGGTGGCCTCATGATCCGCTCTTTGCCCAATGCCAGGACCTATACCTGGTCGTTTAACCTGTTTATCCTCTGTTACTTTACCTTTCTCTTTGCGCCGCTGGCAGTGACCTGCATTCTGGCCTTTAACGACTCCAACTTTCCGTCCCTGCCCTGGTATGGTTTTTCTCTGGACTGGTTCACCTCGCCCGGCCCTGAACGGGTCGGTATCTTCCACGATGAACAAAATTTACGTTCGATCTGGACCAGTTTCCAGACCGCTTTCTGGGTGGCGCTGTTTTCAACCGTGGTCGGTACCTGCACTGCTTTGTTGTTTGAGCAGGAAGAGTTTCCCATGAAAAACGGGTTGTATTTTCTGATGCTGGCCCCCCTGGTTATCCCGGGTGTTATTCTCGGTATTTCTCTCTTGCTGGCAGCCAACTCGGCAGGTACTTTTTTTGAAGATCGGTTCGGAATTGATATCGGTCTGTTCAGGCCCAGTTTCTGGCTGGTGGTCTTTGGTCAGTTTTCTTTTATCACCACCTTCGTCGCCCTGGTGGTTTCGGCCCGGCTGCGGAAGTTTGACCGCACCCTTGAGGATGCAGCCATGATTCTCGGGGCAACCCGGCTTGAGGCCATCGGCCTGATCACCCTGCGCTACCTGCGTCCGGCCATAATCGGGGCGGCGGCGGTGGCCTTTCTCATGAGTTTTGAAAACTTCAATACCACCCTGTTTCTGGTAGGTTCCGAGCCGACTCTGCCCATAAATCTGTACCTGCAGGTGCGGGACGGCTCAACCCCGGTGATTAATGCGATCTCCCTATTGCTGATCACCGGCACGTCCTGTTTAGCCCTGTGTAACCTCTATTTCAGTAAAAAAGAGGACTGAGGTGTTTTTTGATCATTTACCCCGGGGCGGCTTTATCTGCGCTCACCGGGGAGCACGCTCCATTGCCCCGGAAAATACCCTTCTTGCCATGCAGAGGGCCAGGGAGTGTGGAGCACATTGCTGGGAAACCGATGTCCGCATGAGCAGGGATGGTGAACTGATCATCTTCCATGATCCGACCCTGGAAAGCACCACGGATGTCGCTGATCGTGAAAAATTTAAAGAGCGCACTCCCTGGGCGGTGGATCATTTTTCAGCAGCGGAACTACGTGAGCTGGATGCGGGTTCCTGGTTTTTATCGGATGACCCCTTCGGCACCATTGCT
>JAJRQC010000164.1 GCA_024280455.1 Deltaproteobacteria bacterium
TACTGTGTCAACTCCTGACGATAACATTTGTATTCTCCTATCGTTGTGTTTATACTGGAGAACATAAAGGCACGGCCTGCGCTTAACGTCAGAAATTCACCCTCACTTTCTGATGAAGAATTATAGTCTATGACAGGTAGGTCTTGAAAAAGACGAGTTATATAGTCAGACTCTTAAACGGATTGAGAGTCGCTTCGGGGTGGAATCTTCGGTGCTGCTTGCCATTTGGGCGATGGAATCCAACTACGGCGCAATCTTTGAGAACCCGGAGCGCCTCCACTCAGTTATTGGTGCGTTAGCGACTCTTGCTTATGGTGACAAGAAGAGAGAAAAATTTGCTGAGACTCAACTGATCGCAGCCTTAAAAATTCTCCAGAGAGGTGATGTTTCTTTTTCTCGGATGAACGGCTCCTGGGCCGGAGCCATGGGGCACACCCAATTCATCCCCACAAGTTACCTTGCCTACGGTGTTGACCTGGATGGAGATGGTCGACGTGATATATGGGATTCGATACCGGATGCCTTGGCTACCGCTGCAAATCTCTTGAGTGAAAATGGGTGGCAGACAGGAAAAACCTGGGGTTATGAGGTCAGAGGACCAAGAGGGGAAGAAAACTTTAAGAACCAGACCAAGACCCTTGCCCAGTGGCAAAAACTCGGTTTCAGCCGCCCCTCTGGAAAGGAATTCCCGCGCCCAGGTGACAAGGCGGCCCTGAAAATTTTTGCAGGTAAAAACGGTCCTCTTTTTTTGATGCTGAGAAACTTTTTTGTCCTCAAACGTTACAACAACTCAGATTTTTACGCTCTGTCCGTAGGGCTTATGGGGGATCGTCTGACCGGTTCTCAAGGCCTGTTCCAGGCTTGGCCAAGACCAGCAGGTTCGCTCACCATAGAAGAAAAATTCGAATTGCAGACCCACCTGAAACAACTCGAGCTCTATGACGGTGGGATCGACGGCGATCTAGGCAAAGGAAGCAGGGAAGCCATTAAAACTTTCCAGAGACAACTCCAAAAGAAACCAAATGGAGTACCTACCCTTGATATACTCAATACTCTCAGACGCCATGTTCGAGAAATCGAATAAAAAATCTGAATTTTTTTCAGAAGAGGTCAGAATGAAAACCGTATTTGAAGAAACCACTGTAAAGGGAATGAAGTTGAAAAATCGTCTGGTGCGCTCTGCTACCTGGGAAGGAATGTGTGATCATAATGGCTGCCCGACCGATACATTGACAGACTTTTATTGCCAGCTGGCACTTGGAGGAATAGGGCTGATAATAACTGGCTATACCTTTGTCCGTCCTGATGGAAAGCAGCTGCCTGGAAAAATGGGTATTCATACTGATAATTTTGCCGATGAATTCAAAAAAATGACAGGTTCCGTACATGACGCGGGCGGCACAATTGCTGTACAGCTTGTTCACGCCGGCGGGCAGACTGATTCCAGCAACGCCGGTCGGCAACCTCTCGCTCCTTCAGCTATTCAGGTTGACCAGTTTCCGGAGATGCCTGCTGAATTGACAACAAATGAAATCAGCGACATTGTCAATGCATTCGGTGAGGGAGCCAGAAGAGCAAGGGAATGGGGATTTGATGCCGTACAGCTCCATGGTGCCCATGGCTACCTGATCAACCAGTTTCTCTCACCTCTGACGAATCGACGCACAGATGGGTATGGCGGCAGCATTGAAAATCGTAGCCGCTTTGTCATTGAGGTTTACAATAAAGTTAGGGATGCCGTTGGTAGCGACTACCCTGTACTCATCAAGCTCAACGCCTCTGATCATCTGGAGGGAGGGCTTTCTGTGCAAGATGCAACGTATGTAGCTCAACAACTGTCTGAGCTTGGCATTGATGCCATTGAGGTTTCTGCTGGCACACCTGCATCAGGAGATAAATCGCCAGCTCGGGCAAAAATAAATAAACCGGAGAAGGAAGCCTATCATCTCAGGCTGGCACTAGAAATAAAAAAAGCTGTATCCTGTCCGGTCATGGTTGTTGGCGGTATCCGCTCTTACGAAGTTGCAGAGAAAGCAGTGTCAGAAGGAGAGCTGGACTACATCTCCATGGCCAGACCTTTGATCCGTGAACCAGCCCTTCCGCACAGATGGCAAAAAGGAGACAGAAGTCCTGCAAAATGTATTTCCTGCAACGGATGCTTTATGCGGGGCATTAAGGAGGGAGGAATATATTGTGTTGCTGAGAAGAAAGAGAAAAGGAAGGAGTAATTGGCAGGCAGGCTAGACAAATCCCCTGCCGTCTATCAGGGGAAAGGCTGTTGCCGTACACCGTCGATCCAGATTCAACATATCTCATGACCGGCTCCGGTAGTGTTCTTGCAAATTCAAACACCTAACTTGAGGAGAAGCTCCCCCAAACTAAAGTATAAAATGACGGCTTTTTTGACGGCTTTTAATGGTTCATAACGGCGTTGACGGCTTTAAAAAATACGCAAAAACAGGCAGAATACGCATTAGCCCGGCCTTCGAAGCCGGGAGTCGCAGGTTCGAATCCTGCCGGGCGCACCAGTCACCAGCCAATAAAATCAAATAATTCCAATTTCTTTTATTGGATCGTTTCGCCTGCTACTATCGATTTTCCCCTGATATACCGCAGGAGACAACCCACATCGGAGGCCAGTGCCGCTAACGCGCAAAAAAATACTCTCCCAGCCCCTCTCCTTGTTTCTCATAGAAAATTCTTGCTTCATATAAATCTTCCAAGGCTGTGGAAAAAAGAGAGCCTAAAAAAATAATGGCAAAAAGGGAAAAGAGGAGAGAATGGGTGGGTAAAAAAACCGGGCCGTTAACCTTGCAGGTCACCGATCAGGTGGGTCAATTTATCATCGCTGGATGGGTCAACTCTGGACCGGCGGTAACATTACCATGACATGATCCACCAGGGAACGCAGAAAATGGCGGTCATGGCTGACCAGGATAACAGTGCCGGTGATTTTGTTGAGCGCCTCCAGCAGAATATCGCGAGACTGCATGTCCAGGTGATTGGTGGGCTCGTCTAGAATCAGAAACTCGAGTGGCCGGGCCAGAAGAGTGGCCAGCACAACCCTGCTTTTTTCTCCTCCCGAGAGCTGGAAAATGCGTTTGTCCGCATCATCATCCTGAAAGAGAAACGCTCCGCACAGATTGCGGATTGTGCCGATATTGGTCTGGGGCATGGCTTCTTGAACCGTTTCGAAGACTGTTCTGTTGCCATCCAGGACGTCCATGGAGTGCTGGCTGAAATAACCGACATGTACGTTAGCCCCCAGGTTATACTCCCGCTGGTCGGTTCGGTCATGCCGGACAGAACTTTTAAGAATGTTGATTTACCTGCTCCGTTCCCCCCGACTACTGCTATTTTTTCCTGGCAGTTTCCATCTCCTGGATTTCCTGAGCCAGGACCATGACCTTGGCAACGGCGGACATGGTTTCCTCAAGGGCTGAAAGGCCGGACATCTCACCAACCTCCTGTGAGAAGTAACCGATAACTGTTTTTTTTGAACAGGAAATGTCACCCCGGTCTGCCTCCTCTTCGCCGGTGATCAGACGGAATATGGTACTCTTGCCGGCACCGTTTGGGCCGACCAGACCGGTACGCACACCAGGAAGAACCTGAAGGCTGGCCTTGGTGAAGAGGATTTGGCTGTCATGTTGCTTGCTTATATTAGCCAGATGAATCATGATGGGCTCGTAAAAAGGCAAAAATTATATTTGCACTGTACGGAAATACAAGAAGTTATAACCTTCACGCCGTCGGTGGCGAGGCTTTTCGAAGTCTTCGCTATCATACGACACCGACAATCATGATGGGCTCATTTGTCTGCACGACATCGCCAAATTTATGGTGGAACGATAACTGTCAACCAGGGTAGAGCTGAATGTTGGAATTGGACAGCCAAATAGATTTAAGAGGCAAAAAGTATGGGAAATCCGTTTCAGGACCAGCTTCTCAAGACTGGTCTGGTCAACAAGAAACAGGCAAAGAAGGTCAATCACGAAAAATACCTCCAACGTAAGAAAAAAAAGAAAGACACCCCATCAGAGATCAGCACCAGGGCCCGGGAAGAGCAGGCAGCCCTGACAAAAAGGAATCGGGAACTTAACCAGCAGCGTAATGAAGAAAAACGACAACGTGAGCAAAGGGCTCAGGTAAAACAGCTTGTTGAGAAAAACAGACTGGAAAGAGATGATCGTGGCGAGCCATATTATTTTACTGAGCAGAACAAGATCAACAGAATCTTCATCTCAGAGGAGATGACGGATCAACTCAGTCGTGGACAGCTAGCCATTGTCAAGTTTGGCGACAGCTACGAGGTGGTGCCGGCCAAGGTGGCGCGTCAGATAGCCGACCGCGATACGAAAGCTCTGATCACCTTCCATGAAAAGTCGAGCTCGATTGAATAAAACTTCTGATTTCATGATGTTGTCGTACTCAAATCAGACACAGCCGGTATGGCGCTGGCATTGACCTGTAAAGTAGAAAAAATTCCACAGGCCATGCATACAGAAAACAAAGTCTGGTTAAAATCCCCTGGATGGAAACAGATTTATTCGTACGTGGTCCACACGAAAACTATTCGGATTGTATTGCATTAATCAAACTGCGACTTGAAAGCCACAAACTCAAGCTGCAGGGCCTGTACTTCCTGGCGCAGATTATCTATCTGTTCCTGAAGTTCTTCTATGCGGTCATCTTTCTTGCGAACGATTACAGTGGCAGCCTCAGGCTGGGCAATGGTTTCAGTCATCGTTTCCTGCGGTTCTCCACTCAAGAGATGGGCGTAGCGGGATTCTTTGCGCCCCGGTTGCCGAGGCAGCTTGCTGAGCAGGCCGCCCATGCTTTCAAGGCTGGATATGGTTTCCTGCACCTCATCAAGATTCTGGAAAGCATACAGCCGTTCGCTACGGTTACGGATTTCGCCAATAGTCTGAGGCCCACGGACCAGAAGAATACAGATGACAGCCTCTTCGCGGGTAATAAGGTTGAATTTTTGTGAAAAAATCTGTTCGTATTTCGGAACTCGGCTGACGTTGCTCTGCCTGGCCAGTTCCTGTTCCCGGAGACCGTTTAATGCCTCAACAACAGTTTCTTCGTCATAGGAGACAACCGGATTGCGGTTGGATTTCTGGTTGCAGGCGTTGGTTAAAGCATTGAGCGAAAGGGGATAATAGGCAGGTGTTGCCATTTCCTTCTCCATTAAACAACCAAGCACCCGAACTTCGTTGTCCGTGAGTAAAATATTCATGATTCTTTTTCACCTGTATGCTGTGCTTTGAACGAACCCCGGGAAACCCCCAGAACCTCTTTCCCGGCACCACTTCGATTACCGCCGCCATCCTCCAGCAAAAATATCCCATAGGTGGCCCGCCAGTCGGGCAGAAAATGAATGATCCTGCCGAAGCGTTCGTTCTTTCTGCTGTTGAGCGCGGCCTCTTTCACAACTGTCGCATTGATCGTCCGAATAAATTTCTTGAAATCTTTAATGGTGATAACCCGGATGTTGGGTGTGTTGTACCATTCATAGGGCAGGTGGTCGTTCTTGGGTGCGACTCCGGTACACAACAGCTGCATGCGAACCCGCCAGTGGCTGAAATTAGGGAAACTGACGATTATTTTTGTACCGATCTCAAGCAGACGCAGGATCAGCTTATCCGGTTCATAGACCTGCTGCAGGGTCTGACTGAGCACACAGTAATCAAAATAGTGGTGCGGATACGAGAGCGCATCTTCATTAAAATTCTCGTGCAAGACCGTCAGTCCCCGGCCAATACAGAAGGCTGCCTTTTCCTCGTCCGCCTCGATCCCCACCCCATGCACCTGTTTTTCCTGCTGCAGGGCATACAAGAGATCACCATGACCGCAGCCCAGATCCAGAACCCGGCTCCCCGGTTCAATCCAGGATGAGATCACCTGCAGGTCAAAGCGCATGCCCCTGGTGCCGTTTTCCTCACTCATCGTTTTCCACCCCGTTTAAAAAACCACTGATCAGGTTGATCAGCCGCTCATCGGGCAACAAAAAGGCGTCATGGCCGCAATCTGCATGAATCTCACAAAAACTGACATCACAGCCGTTTCGTTTAAGTGCCTGCACCAGTTCGCGCGACTGATAGGTCGGATAGAGCCAGTCCGAGGTAAAGGAGATCACCAGAAATTTAGTTACAGTTCCGGCCAGCAGGTTAATGGCCCGGTCACCCTCTTTGTTTAAATCAAAATAGTCGGAGGCCTTGGTAATATAGAGCAGGGAGTTGGCATCAAAACGGCGGACAAACTTTGTTCCCTGGTAGTTGAGGTAGCTCTCGACCTGAAAATCCGACTCAAAACGAAAGGACAGATCGTCACGTTCCTGCAGGCGGCGCCCGAACTTCCGGTGCATGGCCTCATCGGAAAGATAGGTGATGTGGCCGATCATCCGGGCTACGGCAAGACCAAGCTCCGGCGGATCATCTTCCGGATACTTTCCCTGCCGCCATTTGGGATCGGTCATGATGGCCTGACGGGCGACCTCGTTAAAGGCTATACAGAGGGCCGAGTGACGCATGGTTGTGGCCAGGGGAATGGCGGCCCGGACCATTTCCGGATATCTGATACACCACTGCAGAACCTGCATGCCGCCGACCGAGCCGCCGACAACCGCGTACAGTTTGCTGATGCCGAGAAAATCGATCAGTTTTTTCTGGGCCTTGACCATGTCTCCGATGGTGACCACCGGAAAATCCAGACCGTAGGGTTTCCCGGTCTCCGGATTTATCGAGGACGGGCCGGTGGAACCGCTGCAGGAGCCAAGAATATTTACACAGAGCACAAAATACTTGTCTGTATCAATCCCTTTACCGGGCCCGACCATGGCCTCCCACCAGCCCGGTCCGTTGGCCTGCAGATCCGCGTCTTCATGGGACGCCACATGGGAATCACCTGAAAAGGCATGCAGAATGAGAATGACATTGGATTTTTTTTTATTGAGCCGGCCCCAGGTCTCATAGGCCAGGGTCACCGGCCCGAAACTGCGGCCGCAATCAAGCTCCAGCGGTTCGCCGTTATCAGCAAAGGTAAAATACTGCCGTGGATCACTCATGATTCACTCTCCCCAAAACGCCTGCTCTACGCTGATTGCAAAGCCTGATCCAGATCGGCCAGGATATCGTCAATATACTCAATCCCTATGGAGAGCCGAACCATGGATTCGGATAATCCGGAGTCCGCAAGCTGTTTTGTATTCATCTGGGAATGGGTGGTGGAGGCCGGATGGATGGCCAGGGATTTGGCATCGCCGACATTAGCCAGATGGGAGAACACTTTAAGCGCTTCGATAAACTGCTGCCCGGCCGCACGACCGCCCTTAACGCCAAAGGCCACCATACCACCGAACCCGTTATGCAAATATTTTTTTGCCGTCGAATGTTCCTCGGTCAGGCCCGGGTAGGCAACCCATTCCACTGCATCATGGCCGGTAAGAAATTTCGCCACTGCCATTGCATTTTCACAATGCCGCTCCATGCGCAGGGCAAGGGTTTCCAGGCCCTGGAGGAAAAACCAGCAGTTATCAGGCGTTATACAGGCACCCAGATTTCGCAGCGGCACCAGGCGCATTCTGAGAGCAAAGGCGACCGGATTGAGATCCCCGAGATCATGGGCGTAGCGCAGGCCATGGTAACTGGGGTCCGGTTCGTTGTACAGGCTGAATTTCGGATCGGTCCAGTCGAACCTGCCACTGTCGACAACAATCCCGCCCAGGGCGACTCCATGTCCGCCCATCCATTTGGTCAGCGAATGAACAACGATGTCCGCCCCGTGGTCAAGCGGTTTGAACAGACAGGGCGGGGTAAAGGTGGAGTCCACCACCAGGGGCAGATGATGTTTTTTGGCAATGGCGCTGACAGCCTCGATATCGGTCATCTCAAGGCCCGGGTTGCCGATGGTCTCGCAGTACAATACCCGGGTCCGATCGGTTATCGCCTTTTCAAAATTAGCGGGATCACGGGGATCGACCAGGTGGACCTTGATCCCGAGCTGGGGCAGGATGTTGTCGAACTGGGTGTAGGTGCCGCCGTAAAGATTGTTGGCCGCCACCACCTCGTCACCATGAGCACAGATATTGATTATGGCATAAAAAATGGCCGAGGTACCCGAGGCCAGCGCCAGGGAGGCAGCACCGCCTTCCAGGGCTGCCACCCTTTGCTCGAGAACATCCTGAGTCGGATTCATCAGGCGGGTATAGATGTTGCCGAGCTCCTTTAGGCTGAACAGGTTGGCGGCATGCTCCGTACTTTTAAACAGGTAGGAACTGGTTCGATACACAGGTACCGCGCGGGAAAGTGTTTGCTCATCTACGGTATGGCCTGCATGTAGGGCTAAAGTCTCAAAATGTAGATCGGACATGGCGAAAAATTCTCCTTTGAAAAACGTATTCACGGAACAGGGGTACAGCGGAGTAAACGGTTACCACGTTGTAGCATCTTTTTTTACGAATTGCGAACAAGAACCACCCCCTGAAAGGCTCCCGATTCAAGGATTTTTTCGATAGAAACAGGGATTCAAAAGTATATTGCTTCCTGCCCGGGGTGCATTCCCATTTCATCGTAGTTAGTCAGGCATTATAAGCCTACGATATTTAACGTGCTTTGGATTGGTGGGCGGTGTCCACCCCCACAAAATGCCAAATTGCAGGGTAGGCACCGCCCACCAAAAAACTATATTCAGACCGGTTGTCGGCACACCTGTTTACTCACTTTTTTAACCGAGATGTTGCTGTTCAACAAGAAAATGTTATATTACCTGGATGGGATGTATACTCAACCCGTCGAAAAAACAATAAAAACTTTAGCGATATGACCGTTGCCCAAGGTCTAAAAAATATGCCCAAAAGAAGTCCATTTGAAGACTCCCTGAATAACCCGGATTCTTTTACAATCACCTACGAGCTTGTACCCGGTCAGGGTGCGGGCGGAAAAAAGATCGACCGGCTGCTTGAGTTTGCCCGCAGGGCAAAAGAAGACGGCAGGATCACGGCCCTGTCCATCACCGATAATGCCGGTGGGCATCCAGCCCTGGCTCCGGTGGCCATTGGTACGGAAATACGCAACATCGGCCTGGAACCCATGGTTCACTTTTCCCTGAAGGACAAGAATCGCAATCAGGTCGAAAGCCTGCTTTTTCTCTACCAGAGGGAACAGTTCCGGCACCTGCTGATCCTGGGCGGAGATTTCCCCAGACTGACCTATTATGGGCAGGCAAAGCCGGTCTATGACCTGGACACGATCCAGACCATTGAACTGGTGGAACATATCAAGGCCGGCCACTACCGGCAGATGGACGAGGAAGACCTGCATGACCGGCCCTTTGATTTTCAATGCGGCTGTGTGGTCTCACCCTTTAAAATGACCGAGGCCGAACAGGCCTGGCAGTACGCCAAGCTCCTGGAAAAAATAAAAGCCGGTGCCAAATTTATCATCACCCAACTGGGCTTTGATTTAGGCAAATATGCTGAACTGATTCATTTTCTGGATCACGAAAATATAAACATCCCGGTGCTGGCCAACGTCTTTATTCCCAGTCCGGCAGTGGCCCGGATCATGGCCGGAGGAGCGGTTCCCGGAGTTCTCCTGCCTGCCGAACTTGCTGAACAGATGGCCGCGGAGAGCAAAGAACAACGGTTGCTAAGGGCGGCAAAGATGACGGCCGTTTTGCGCGGACTCGGCTACAGCGGCATTCATCTCGGCGGCAATGGTCTGTGCTTTGACGATGTCTGCTTTGTCCTGGATCAGGCGGAACAGTTTCAAAAAGACTGGCAGTCGCACCGGCAGGAGGCACATTTTCCACTCAAGGGCAGCTGGTCGCTCTATGCAGCCGATTCAAAAAAACAAAAGAAACTCCATCCCGGGACCAGACCCGGTGGACGTCGTTTGCATCAGTTGATCCACGACCTGCTCTTTTCCCGCTCAAATCCGATTGCACGGGCATTCGGCGGATTTTGCAAATTCTGTGACCGGTATCACTTCAGCCGCTCCCTGTTCACCAGCAGTGAAAAAATACTAAAAGAAATCCTGTTTGGCTGCAGAATGTGTGGAGACTGTACCCTCAGCGAATCCACCTACCTCTGTCCGCAGTCGGGCTGCCCCAAAAAATTGATCAACGGCCCCTGCGGCGGGAGCAGGAACATGAGTTGCGAAGTCTATCCCGACCGGCTCTGTTTTTATGTCCGCGTTTACCGCCGACTGGACCCGAATGCCCGCATACCTGATCTTGGCACGCACCCGCCCCTGCCGCCAAAAAACTGGGCCCTGGAACGAAGTTCCTCCTGGATCAACTATTTCCAGGGCCGGGACCACACGGAAAAAAAAGCAACCTAACCCGTTTGAATCGTTTCAACGGTTCCAGCACCGGTGACAATTGCATCAACAAGCCGGCTGCCTGCCGGAATCTCCGCCTGGTCCCAGACCACACCACCACTCAGGGTTGTCTGATCACCGACCCTGGCTCCGGAACCAAGACATCCCCAGCCCTGGAGCCTGACATCTTTTTTTAAATCTACACCCTCATCAACCAGCCAGCCGTCTTTTTTTTGACCGACGGGATCAATATCAAAATGCGTTTGAGTTTCCAGCAACTCCCGGTGCAGTTGCAGGTAATCCTGCGGAGTACCGATATCATGCCAGAAAGCACCATCAACTCGCTGCAACCCGATCCGACCCTGCAGGGCCAGTTCCCGGTAAAGATCAATGATATGAAAAAATCCGCCCCCTGGAATGCGGGCAACGATCTCCGGATTGACCACATGGATACCGGTAAAGGCCAAGCGCTGCACGTCCTGTCCGGGCATAAAGGAGACCACCCGATCGCCCTCAACACCAACAGTATTAAAACGGCTATAATCGTGCATGGCCAGGGTCACGTCATTGCCGGATCGCACATGATGATCGTAGAGTGCCGCCACATCGACGGTGTGAACGATATCGCCGTTCATCACCAGGATCGGTGCATCAGCCAACTTCTCTTTTGCCAGCCGCAGACTGCCGCCGGTTCCCAGGATTTCAGGCTCAACCTGCAGCACAACGTCGGGATATTCGGCCAGACTGTGCCGAATCTGCTCTGCAAGGTGATGGGCATTGACCACGATCCCGGCGCAGCCGGTAATATAGAGCATATCGAGCAGTCGATGAAGCAACGGTCGATTCAACACCGGGAATAGGGGCTTGGGACGAATGAGGGTGTAGGGCCGCAACCGGGTACCGAGTCCGGCCGCAAGGAGTATTGCCTGCATATTACCAGGGATCAGGGGTCAGGGGTCAGGGGTTAGGGTGAAAAGGCGGGATAAAAAGAAGCTATAACCGGCAACGCTTTTCCCTTGCCTTTCCGCCCTTGAATACGATAGATTAACACTTTTTCAGGCAACTGTCCTGAAAAATGCCCCTGCCGATAACAAAGCACAACAAAAAATGAACATCGCCTTTGCCGGCTTCCACCCTAACCCCTATAATCCCAAATAATCCGATGATTACACTTCTTGATTATGGTGCCGGCAATGTCCGTTCGGTCATTAACGCCCTTGAGCACCTTGGCGAAACCGTTGACCTGGTAGAAACCGCCGCAGACATTGAAAAGGCCGAGCGTCTGGTTTTTCCTGGTGTCGGTAACTTCGGGGCCATGATGCAGATCCTCCGTGACCGCCGGCTCATTGAACCGCTTCGCAACTACCTGCTTTCGGACCGGCCTTTTTTCGGTATCTGCGTCGCCCTGCAGGCGTTGTTTGAATCCAGTGAAGAGGCCCCGGATATGCCGGGCCTGGGTTTTCTTGCCGGCCGGGTCAAACGCTTCGACACCGACCTGTCCGTACCCCACATCGGCTGGAACGGTTTTAAGGCTAAACAGGCTTCCAGAATATTCGACGGCCTGAGCGGCGAAGAAAAACTCTACTTTGTCCACTCCTATCACGTGGTCTGCGATGATAAAGATGCAGTCTTGACCACCACTGATTACGGCTGTGAATTTGTCAGCTCGATCCAGAAGGGCAATGTTGTCGCCACCCAGTTTCATCCGGAAAAAAGCGGCCGGGTCGGGCTCAGGATCCTTGAGAATTTTCTTGATTGCAGCCGCCGGGTCATCCAGCCCCGCAACTGCCCGCAGACCACAAAGATTGCCAAACGCATCATTGCCTGCCTGGATGTACGCTCAAACGACCAGGGCGACCTGGTGGTCACCAAGGGGGACCAGTACGACGTCCGCGAAAAAGGGAACGTGCGTAATCTCGGCAAGCCGGTAGAGCTGGCCGAAGAATATTATACACAGGGGGCTGATGAGATCACCTTTCTCAACATCACCGCCTTTCGTGATTTCCCGCTCCAGGATATGCCGATGATCGAGGTCCTGCGCCAGACCTCAAAGAATGTCTTTGTTCCCCTGACCATCGGCGGCGGTATCCGTGATTTTACCGATCGTAACGGAACCCGCTATTCCGCTCTTGAAGTTGCCTCTGAATATTTCCGTTCCGGGGCCGATAAAATCTCCATCGGCTCCGATGCGGTGCTGATTGTAGAAGAAGTTTTAAAAACCGGCAAGGCAACCGGCATGAGTTCTATCGAACAGATTGCAAGGGTCTACGGCAATCAGGCGGTGGTTATCTCTGTTGACCCCAGGCGGGTCTATGTCGATTCCCCGGACGCAGTCAGCCACCCGGTTATCAAAACCGAATTTCCAGGACCGGAAGGGGAACGGTACTGCTGGTATCAGTGTACCATTAAAGGCGGCCGCGAAGGACGGGATCTTGATGCCGTCACCCTGGCCCGGGTCTGTCAGGATCTGGGTGCCGGTGAAATCCTGCTCAACTGCATTGACAAGGATGGGACCAACTCAGGCTTTGACCTGGAACTCATACATGCGGTCCGTTCTGCAGTGACCATTCCGGTCATCGCCTCAAGTGGTGCCGGTTCAGCCCAACATTTCCTTGAGGTCTTCACGCAGACTGATGCCGAAGCGGCCCTGGCGGCCGGGATTTTTCACAGAAAAGAAGTTCCCATCGGCGAGGTCAAGAGCTTCCTGCAGGGCAGAATAGAGATTCGGCCGACAACCTGAAAAAACTAAGCCCGGCAAGCAGAAACTCTGCCACTGGTAGAATTACCTACTCTACTTTACGCATCTTTACCCATGTACAAAGCTATTTTCAAGTGATAGAATATTGCTTGAAGGGGGAGGAGTGTGTGGACGAAGAAGGAACTCCTGGATCAAGAAAATGCCAGGGTGCGCCTCTCTTAATTTCACGGTAACACCATGAAAACATGGGAGGGTTGAGCATTGTTTTTTCATCCGGATCTCATCTTGTACCTTTGGCTGTGTCCACTGTTCTTTTTTGTATTGCTTCCTCTGATACTCTCAGTTACCGGTTTTTTCCTCCGCCTGACCCGAACCTTCTTTTTTGCCGATCCACTGACCGGCAGGGAAAAAAGACAGCACCCACGGTTTATTCCCTACGAGGGAACCTTTGCCGAAATTACTGCAGGTGATACGACCTGTACCGGTCTGGTCTGCAATATCTCCCGGCTGGGTATCAGCCTGAAACATCTTCCCGATAAATTTTTTGATACAATGGACGAATTGACCGTTGTAATCAGGGGATATGGTACCGACCACAACCTGCTGGTCAAACCAAGATGGATTCTGGCGACCGAATCAGGTCAACAGGTAGGTGCTGAGATTGACACGGTACCTCCCGGCTGGAATCAGTTTCTCATGCAGACGGAGAGAATAAGCCCGTCCGAACCGATTTAACAGAGGCCTGTCTCACCAGAAAAGACGCCCGTCTTCCTGTTCCCGGACCCCGACCACGGCAATACCTGCCTGATCGGCTCTGGCAATCATATCCATGCGATCAAAGAGCAGGGACTGTCCGGCCTCCACAGCCAGCACAGAACCCTTGACCTCGGCCAGAGTCGTTATGGTCGAGGTTCCGGTGGCCGGCAGATCAAAACGAAAATCCTGCCCGGGTTTTTTGAGCTTAACAACCACGGCCTCTTTACCGGCAAGCCCGCCTCCTCTTCGTATGGCCGCATCGGTTCCTTCAATGGCCTCAACTGCCAGCACGCTTCGCCCACGGATCACCACGCATTGTCCGATATCGAGACTGCCTATGCCACGGGCGATTTTCCAGCCGAACCGTATGTCTTCCGCTTCTCTCTCAGTGGGTTTTCTTCGGGTCAGCACGCCTGCGGGAAAGAGCAGATGCTGAAGATAGATGGTTGAGGCCAGCACTTGAACACCTTCCTGCTCAAGAGCACCGGCAACGGCCCGCAGGATGGCGTCATCCTGTTTGGCGTCAATCTTGTTCCACAGGGTCAGCCCTTTAAGATCGGGCAGGATATCTTTAAAAATTCTGGTCTTGGTGATGGTGCCGGTAAACACCGTTTCCGAGACCCCGTTTTTTTTAAAATATTTTATTATCTTGCCAAGCTGACCGAGCTTGACCCAGCAGACCCGGTCAACCTGGGCCTCTAATGCCGGATCAGTCTCGTTGACATGGGCAACGGCAAAAACCGCTCTCCCCTGTTTACGGGCCGCCTCGGCAAACAACAGAGGAAACTGACCGCCTCCGGCAATAAGTCCAATGGGAGATGTATCCATTTTAACCGGCGAGAATCTACTCTCTCTCCTCTTCGATCCGCTTCACCACGCCCCTCTTGCTCTCCCTGAAAAACTTGACCAGTCCAACGACTTCCGGACAGTCACGAACCTCGGCCAGAGTTTTTTCCAGGGCATCTTTGGTCAGCAGATCCGGGGAACGGAAAATAATTTTAAAGGCCTGATCCAGCTTGGCTATAGTCTCCTTGTCAAAACCGTTTCGACGCAGGCCGATCTTGTTGACCCCGGTAATCCGCATCCGGTTTCGTGTCCCGCTTAAGATAACAAAGGGAGGGACATCCAGGCTGATGCCGGACATCCCACCGACATAGGTGTAATCACCGACTCGGCAGAACTGATGGATAGCCACCAGACCACCGAGATTTACATGGTTGCCGATCACGACATGTCCGGCCAGGGTGGCGACATTGGCCATAATCACATGATTGCCCAGTCGACAGTCATGGGCGATATGACTGTAGGCCATGATCATATTTTCATTGCCGATAACCGTTTTTCCGTTCCCGGCCACCGTGCCCCGATGAATGGACACATACTCACGGATATAGTTGGAATCGCCGATGATCAATTCAGTCGGCTCTCCCCGGTAATGGATATCCTGCGGCGGAGCCCCGATAGAGGCAAAAGAGCCGATGGTGTTGCCCCTGCCGATGGTGGTGTGGCCGGAGATAACGGTATGGGAGCCGATAACCGTATCAGCACCGATGGTCACCGGACCGTCGATGACGGCATAGGGTTCAAGAGTTACGCTGGGATGGACTTCCGCCAGTGGATCAACCACGGCAGTTGAATGAATGGTCATAGAGTTCAATCCTTGGGGTGAAAAATCATAATCCGTCTACGATTCAGACCGGATGCAAACGAGCAGGAATCAGGCAAAGGTGGCCATGAGTTCGGCCTCCGTGACCAGTTCATCATTGACATAGGCCTTACCGGACATCTTGGTCAACTTTGTCTTCTGCCTGATCATATCAAGTTTAAAGATCAGCTGGTCACCAGGACGGACAATTTTCCTGAACCGAACCTTGTCCAGACCGGCAAAGTAGACCAGTTTCTCGCCGATCATATCCGGGGCCGACAGATAGGCCAGCAGGCCGCCGACCTGAGCCATTCCTTCGAGTATCAGAACACCGGGCATAACCGGCTCTCCGGGAAAATGACCCTGAAAAAACGGCTCCCCCATGGAAACATTTTTCAAACCGACAATGGACTTGCCTTTGTCGATTTCAAGCACCCGGTCAACCAGGATAAAAGGATACCGATGCGGCAGCAGTTCGAGTATGCCGCGGATATCAATCGGGGGTTCATATTTTTCTGTAACGTCCATTGTTTTTATTCCTACTTTTTCTTATCTTTCTGAAGTTGCGACTTCAAACCGTCAAGTTCACGGCGCAGTCTGCGAATCTCTTTAACCATTTCCGGAAGACGCTTATAGGCGGCAGCGGCCCTGCCCCAGATCTTGACGTCAATTGCCGGAACCCCCCCGATCACGGCGCCTTTAGACTGATTGTTGTGGACTCCGCCCATGGCGGCAACCATAACCCCGTCATCCAGGTGAAGGTGGCCGGAAACTCCAGCCCGGGCGCCAAGAACCACATTGCGGCCAAGAATCGTACTGCCGGCAATTCCGGCCTGGGCCACCAGAATGGAATTTTCCCCAATCTCAACATTATGCCCTATCATAACCTGATTATCGATACGGACACCGGCCCTGATCCGGGTCGTGCCGAAAGCGGCCCGGTCGACACAGGAATTTGCCCCGATCTGAACATCATCATCCAGGCGAACCGTACCCACCTGGGGCTTGGAGACATGGCAACCGGTGCTTCGGTCGGTGGCAAAACCAAATCCATCGCTGCCGATCACCGCCCCGTGGTGGAGAATAACCCGACAGCCAAGACTGCAGCCATGAGCGACAACCACATTTGCGTGGAGCACACAATCATCACCGATTTCCACATCATCACCGATCACCACCCCGGGATGCAGGATAACCCGCTCACCGATCCGAACCCGGTCACCCAGACAGACCAGGGGGCCGATGGTGACCTCGGCCGGTATCGTACAATCTTTGCCGATAACCGCACGCTCATGAATTCCACCGGCAACAAAGGGGCGGGTCAGTAAAAAATTATGAAGAATGGCTGTCGCAAGATCCGGATCATCAACAACGATCTGCGGCATGGAGAGTTTTTTGATCTCGTGTGGGACAATACAGCCACTTGCCCGACTGTCAGCAAGCACCCCGGCTAGTTTACTGTTGGTTATAAAAGTCAACTCGCCGACATCTGCACGCTCAATGGAGTTAAAACCGGTTATTGGAATATTGCCGTCGCCGATAAGCCTGCCCGAAACAACCCGGGCCAGTTCATGCAGAGTATATGATTGTGCCATTGTTCTTACTCCCCACGCATATCTTTTTTTCTTTTACCGTTCTCTGGTTACCTGCAGCAATCCTCTGGATACCTGCTGTTCTTGCTTTGGCCGGACTGGCCGACCATAGTCGATTTTCAGCTACTCGTAAAGCAAAACAGGTTTAATTCTATCCAGATACCGACAGAGATCATCCTGCCAGCATTGTTCAAGTTGGCCAATTTCAACCCCCTGCTCAAGCCCGCTGCGCAGGGCCTGATCTCCAAGAATCAGATCCATGGGCAATCGTTCAAACTCATACTCGTAGGGCGGATCTTTATAAAAAAACTCTTCGGGGTAGAGCAACAGCAGAGCCTGCAGCAGGGCCAGACCGGTGCGATAGGGTTTAAAGAGTTCGGCATCGGTCACATGCAGCTGAAATCCCCGGCAGGACTGGCCTGCCCACTTGCCCGAAGTGGGCTCAAAAACCAGGGGCCGGAATATACAACCGGGCAGATCTGTTGTTTCAATTTTCTGCAGAACTTCGTCAAAATCAAGAAAAGGGGCGCCGAAGAGTTCAAAGGGCAGGGTTGTTCCCCTGCCCTCGGAAATATTTGTCCCCTCCCAGATGACTTGGCCGGGATAGACCAGTGCACTTGTAAAAGTGGGCATATTGGGCGAAGGAAAGACCCAGGGGAAACCGGTTTGTGGAAATAACATATCCCGCTGCCAGCCCAAGACCGGAATGACTTCAAGATCTGTCCCGATCTCCATCTCCCGGTTGCAGAACAAAGCCATTTCGCCCACCGTCAACCCATGCCGCATGGGGATGGACCAGAGGCCGACAAAGGAAGAGCAGTCCTCTTGGAGCAGGTTTCCCTCCACCGTGCCGCCGAGTGGATTGGGCCGGTCGAGAATCACCACCCGGGTCCCGGTTTCAGCTGCAGTCTGCAGGCAGTGAACAACCGTCCAGATGAAGGTGTAGACCCGGGTGCCGACATCAACAAGATCAATCAGCAGTACATCAATGTCTGCAAACATTGAGGGATATGGTTTTCTGGTCTCGCCGTAGAGTGAAAAAACCGGTAACCCGCTGACCGCATCGACACAGTGGTCCGATTCAATCATATTGTCCTGCTTGGCACTGAAAAAACCATGCTGGGGAGAAAACAGGCAGCGCAGTTGCCCTGGGAAACACTGCAACAGCAGGTCACGGCTATGGCGAAACCGATGATCGGTGGACGCCTGGTTGCAGAGCAGACCCAGCCGCTGTCCGTCCAGGGACTCCGGCGGCTCGGCTATGCACTGCTCAAGACCGATTCGGACTTTTTTTTGTCTTTGCCCTCTTCTCTGTCCCATCAAGGTTCTATTCTACGGTGACGCTCTTGGCCAGATTACGGGGCTGATCCACATCACAGCCCCGGCGGTTGGCAATCTCATAGGCGAGCAGCTGGGCCGGGATTGTGTACAGCAGGGGATTCAACTCTTCATGCACCTCAGGTAGATACAGGACATCCTTGGTCAAAGAGGAGAGGTGTTCATCGCCCTGGGTGCCGATCAGCAGCAAGCGCCCCTGACGAGCCTTGATTTCCTCGACATTGGAAACCGTTTTCTGATATACCGAATCCTTTGGCACCAGGGCCAGAACCGGCATGTCTTTGTCAATCAGGGCAATGGGACCGTGTTTGAGTTCACCGGCAGCATACCCTTCGGCGTGGATATACGAAATTTCCTTGAGTTTGAGTGCCCCTTCCAGGGCAATGGGGAAGTTGAGACCACGGCCGACAAAGAGAAAATCCCGGGCATCATAATAATCTTCAATCAATCTCCGAATATTCTCCTGCAGAGTCGGCAACTGTTCTTCTATGACCGCTGTTGCATGAATAAGTGCGCCCCCCATCTCTTTAAGCTGTTCCCGGGTCAATGTCTTACGCACCTGGCCAAGATAGAGAGTCAACAGGAACAGGGCGGCCAGCTGGCAGGTAAAGGCCTTGGTGGAGGCCACCCCGATCTCGGGCCCGGCATGGGTATAGATCACCCCGTCCGCCTCCCGGGTCATGGTCGAGCCCACCACATTACAGATGGTCAGCACTTTGGACCCCAGTTCCGCCGCCAGCCGAATACCGGCCAGGGTGTCGGCGGTCTCACCGGATTGGGAGATGGCAATGGTCAACACCCGCTCCGAGACCAGTAGCCTGCGATAGCGGAATTCAGAGGCGATATCGACCTCAACCGGAATGCCCACCCATTTTTCGATCCAATACTTGGCGACCATAGCGGCATGCCAGGAGGTACCGCAGGCGACCAGAGCAATGCGATCAATTTTGCCCAGGGTTTCGGCATCGAGTCCGATCTCAGGCAGATCGATCTCGCCGGTATCGGGAATAATTCGACCGCTGATAGTGTTGAGAATAGCCTGGGGCTGCTCAAAGATCTCCTTGAGCATAAAATGTTTGAAGCCGCCCTTTTCAGCCATGGCCGGGTTCCAGTCAATGGTCGTTACTTCCTTGTCGAGGATCTGCCCGTCTTCCATGTCGGTGATGGTATAGCTCCCCTTTTTCAAGACCGCCATCTCCAGATCATCAAGAAAGATCACCTTTCGGGTATAGGGCAGCAGGGCGGGAATGTCGGAGGCAATGTAGCAGGCCTCATCGTCCACCCCGATAACCAATGGACACTGCTTGCGGACCGCAACCAGTGTTTCCGGATCTTTTGCCCACATTACTGCTATGGCATACGATCCTTCCACCCTGGCCAGAGCTGATCGGACGGCGGAAACCAGATCATCATCAAGGTATTCTTCAATCAGGTGGGCCAGAACCTCGGTATCGGTTTCCGAGGTGAACACATGTCCGTGTTTCAGCAGCTCCGTTTTAAGAGAACTGTAGTTTTCAATAATACCATTCTGGACCAGAACCAGTTCACCGGTACAGTCACTGTGCGGATGGGCGTTATCCTCGGTGGGCGCACCATGGGTGGCCCATCTGGTATGGCCGATGCCGACACGGCTGGCAACACCGATATAGTCGTCCACCGCCTCTTCCAGATGGATCAGCTTACCGGCCGCCCGAAATTTGACAAGTTTACCCTCATGGTGATAGACAAGGCCGGCGGAATCATAACCTCGGTATTCCAGACGCCGTAAACCTTCAATGAGAATAGGGACAACCCTTCTATTTCCTATATAGCCGACTATACCACACATGAATGCGCCTCCTGCAAAGGTCGAAAATAATCTATCAAGAATGTACTTTTCTTAGAATAGCATAACCTGAGACGAATGAATACCCGAAAAACATACCCTTTTCCAAGAGTCGTAACCGCCGGGTAGAACAGATGAAAATCCAGGCAATTCGCCGTAATCCCGCGGTATTTAATCCATGTTGCAGGAGATGAAAACCTATGGGCCATGATCTCCCCTGGTGCATGCCGCAGACCGGTACAAACAACTGCGGTGTTGCTGGGATTTTTTATGGCCGATTCCTGAAATAATCTCTTTTCATAAGGGTAAAAAACAGGTATATTTTCGCAGAAATGTATGCATAAAGATTTGCGGTCATCTTCGACCCGCACGGGATGTCAAGCCGCAACTCTATGCATAAAAAAAAATACCGACCTCCCTGTACCAACAGGAAAAATCATAATGAATGAACGACAACGACTCAAAGAACTCCTTCTCGAAAAATCATATAGAGAAGGAACATTCACCCTCACTTCGGGCAAGACATCCGACTTTTATATTGACGGCAAACAGACGACTCTTGATGCCGAAGGCGGATATCTCTGCGGCCGCCTGCTCTATGAACTGATCAAAAATGAAACAGACCCCATTTCCGCTGTCGGCGGCATGACCCTGGGCGCAGACCCTCTGGTGACGGCTGTTTCTCTGGTCAGCTACCTGGAAAAAGAACCGGTTCCCGCCTTTATTGTCCGTAAAGAGGCCAAGGGACACGGAACCGGCAACTTCCTTGAGGGCAAGGCCAACCTGGAACCCGGTTGCCGGGTTGCACTGGTTGAAGACGTTGTCACCACCGGCGGAACCTTGATTCAGGTGATTGAACGGGTGGAGAATGAAGGGTTCAAAGTCGGTTTGGTTGCAACGGTGGTGGACCGGGAGGAAGGCGGCGCAGAAACCCTGGCTGAGCATGGCTATCCGCTCAAGGCCATCTTCACCAGAACAGAACTCATAGGCCAGGCTGCATGAAATGCAGAAAATGTGAACAGAAACTGGAAGTGGCCCGCCGCTGCCGTGAGGTCAAACTCCGCTGTACCGGCTGCGGTCACGAATACCCTATCCATGAAGTGGCAGCCGACCTGGATGCTGAAACTGAAGCCGTCCTTGAGCGGTATACCTGCATTGTTTATGACTGATTATCATGGCTGAAGTCAGAGTCTTTGTCTGCGGCGATAACACGGCGACCATTATCTGCCCGGCCTGTAACGCAGCCAAAACCATATCCGCTGAACCCTACCGCACTAAAAAAAATTTAATCAGGGTTCGTTGCCGCTGTAATGAAATCTTCAGCCTTCGCCTGGACTTCCGTGATCATTACCGCAAAGAAACCAGCCTGCCGGGTACATACTCCATCACCACCCCGGAAAAAGTCGGGGGCGGGGTCATTCATATCCGCAACATCTCCCGCGAAGGGATAGGGTTCACCGTTACCGGCCTGCACCACTTGGAAAAAGGCCTGGAACTCATTCTCAAATTTCGTTTGGATGACAAGCAGAAGACTAAACTGGAGAAAAAAGCTATTGTCCGTCTGGTTGAAAAAAATTATATTGGTTGTCAGTTTATAAAAACCGCTGTCGAAGAAAAGGCACTGGGTTTTTACCTGCGGCCCTGAATTAAGGTCGACTGCTGCAGAAGAGACTCAGCCCGTTCAAGAAGCGGCGGCAGAGTCGCTGCATCTATCGCACTGACCCTGATGCCGTCATCATCAGCCGGCACCACCCCTCCCCTCTCCTGGACAAGATCCACCTTATTCAATACCTTGAGACATGGGATATTCTCAAGCTCAAGCTCCCGGAGAAAGTTGTCCACCACCTCCACCTGCTGACGCCAGGCCGGGTTTGACACGTCGATCACGTGCAGGAGAAGATCCGCTTCCTGCAGTTCTTCAAGGGTTGAGGCAAAGGCCTTTAACAGTTCAGCCGGCAGATTGCGGATAAACCCCACCGTGTCAGTGACAATCACCTCCATGTCCCGCGGAAAACGAAGTCTGCGGCTGGTCGGATCCAGAGTGGCAAATAACAGGTCTTCGGCCTGTATATCACTGGCGGTCAGGGTATTGAGCAGGGTGGATTTACCGGCATTGGTGTAGCCGACCAGTGAGATCACCGGCACATCGCGCTTGCGGCGTCTGCTCCTGCGGTGGAAACGCTGCCGCCCCACGGACTTCAACTCTTTGCCGAGACGGGCGATTCGATCATTAATCCGCCTGCGGTCGACCTCAAGCCTGGTTTCCCCCGGCCCCCTGGCCCCAATCCCACCGGTTAACCGGGAGAGGGCATCATCACGGGTGGAGAGCATGGGCAGCATATATTTCAACTGGGCCATCTCAATCTGCAGCTTTCCTTCCCTGGATTTTGCCCGCCGCGCAAAGATATCGAGAATCAACTGGGTCCGGTCTATAACCCGGAGATCAGTATGATCAGTGACCGAGCGCACCTGGGAAGGGCTGAGGTCCTGGTCAAAGAGCAGCAAATTGGCGCCGAGCCGCAGACTCATCAGCATGATATCCATCAGCTTGCCGCGGCCGAGAATAAAACGGGGATGAATCTTTTTTCTTCGCTGGATGACCTGATCCAGGACCTGAACTCCGGCCGACCGGGCCAGCTCGGAGAGCTCGACCAGAGATTCTTCAGCCATGCTCCGGCTACCGGTGGTCACGGAAACAAGCAGGGCCAGGTCCCGCCCCTTGTCCACATCCCGCACCGGACGAAACCGGACAAACTCCGCCTCAATAGCCTCGATCAACTCGATACAGGACTGCTGTTGCCGGGCAGGATGGACTGGGGCAAGCTCGGCCCAGGCACGGCCGTCCCTGTCACCTGGAAGCAGATGAGCGGTATGCAGCGCCTCAGGCAGGCCGTCGCTGAGCGTAAGCACCGAGATCAGATCCAGCCGCAGGCAGGCCATATCAATGATATCCTCTTCGCTCACCTTTGTCCCGGAAAGCACGGTGTGGACACAACGCAGGCCGCGCAATCGCCCGCCGGCGGTTCGGATACTAGTCAGGGCCGGAATGACGATCCGGTTGAAGTCACCGACGATGACGGTCTCCACCTTGCCGGACCGGTGGATGAGCACGCCAAGTTGACGGTTCAGCTCAGTCGACAGGGCTGCCAGACTCCGGGCCAGCTCCCGGCTGATGACCTCATCCGGGGGAACGGTTTTTCGGCTTAAGCGCTCAAGACTCTTGAGCTGCCGGGTCTTGAGCCCGGATTTATTCCCTACAACAGCGATGCAAAACCTCCATTTTTAGTTTCGAGTTTCGGGTTCCGGGTTCCGGGTTCCGGGTTTAGCAGGGGGCTGAACCCGGCGTTCGGGGAAAGGCGATTACGTCCCGAATGTTGCTCATCCCGGTGACAAGCTGCACCAGCCGCTCAAAACCAAGTCCAAATCCGGAATGCGGAACAGTACCATATCGCCGCAAATCCAGGTACCAGCCGTATTCATCAACGTCAAGTCCGGCGGCTTCCATCCTGTCCAGCAGGACAGCATAGCGTTCTTCACGCTGGGAACCGCCGACCAGCTCACCTATTCCAGGCACCAGCACATCCATGGCAGCCACGGTTTTCCCGCTCTCATCAAGACGCATATAAAATGGTTTGATCTCCCGGGGATAGTTGGTCACAATAACCGGTCTACCGGCAACTTCTTCACAGAGAAAACGCTCATGCTCCGCCTGCATATCAATGCCCCAGGCCACAGGAAACTTGAATGCTTTTTTTCCTGCCGAAGCCTGCAGGGTTTCAATGGCCTCGGTATAGGTCATGTGGACAAAGTCGACGTCCCGGACTGTTTCAAGTTTTTGTATCACCCCTTTGGCCACAAACCGATCAAACAGGACAAGATCCTCTGCGCAATCCTCAAGAACCCGGCCGATCAGATTACGAATCAGGGTCTGGGCCAGCTCCATATTGCATTGCAGATCACAAAAGGCCATCTCCGGCTCAAGCATCCAGAACTCAGCCAGATGGCGACTGGTGTTGGAATTCTCGGCCCGAAATGTGGGACCGAAGGTGTAGACCCGGCCCATGGCCAGGGCATAGACTTCAGCCTGCAACTGACCGCTGACGGTCAGCCCGGCCCGACGGCCGAAGAAGTCCCTGTCATACGGTGTTTCTTTTTTGAGCTGCTCCGGTTCGAGCGCAGTCACGGTAAACATCTCGCCCGCACCTTCACAGTCGGAGGTGGTAATTATCGGGGTATGGACCTGATAAAAACCGCGCTGTTTAAAAAAATCATGGATTCCAAAGTTGAGGGCGCTTCGCACCCGGGCAACAGCGGCCAGAGCATTGGTCCGTGGCCTGAGATGGGTGATGGAGCGAAGAAACTCGAAGCTGTGCCGTTTTTTCTGCAGAGGATAGGTCGTCGGTTCAGCCCAGCCGATCACCTTAATAGAACTTGCCTGCAGTTCAACATCCTGCCCCTTGGCCGGTGAAGCGACCAGCCGACCGCCGGCTTCTATAGCACAACCGACGGTGAGTTTTTTGATCTCGTCCGTATAATTCGGCAATACGGGTTCGGCAATAATCTGCAGATTGGCAAGACTTGAGCCGTCACCCAGTTCAATAAAAGAAAGATTGCCCGAATCCCTGCGGGTTCGCACCCATCCCTGGACAGAAATATCTTCACCCATAGGGGGATTTTTCAAGACTTCAGCAATTCGTGGTGTATTCATAATATTTTTTATTTCCATTCTACGCAACTCATCACGTTTTTACGCCGGAGACAATGTCGGAGATGGGCTTAACCCGGTGCAGGTACAGGCATACGCTGCTGCATGAAGACCATCTCCCCGGAACCGAGGATTTCTTGATCATTTTTCCCCGTAACCTTATGCAAATAAGTGGCGACCCTGGCGCATTTCACCGTAAATAAAAAAAACAGCGGAGCTGCAACATCGGACAGGGTTTCAAAATTTCCCATCCCCTTGCTGATAATCACATCGGCATCGGCAAAGGCCTGCTGAAAAATATCGCTGCAATCGCCCAGAGGAGTGCCGGGACAGCCGGTGCCGTTGTCTATCACCCGGCAGAGTGAGTTCAAACCACAGGAACGAACATCTTCCATGGTCGCATCGTTGATAATCGGTGCTCCCCGAACGGCAAGGGTGACCACACATCCCAGCCGCTGCAGTTCACGGATCAACAGACCGTCAAAAACCAGTTCACCGCAGTTATCGGCCAGGTAGAGGATTTTTGTTTTTTTCTGGTCGGAGTGTTCGAGCTTGTCCAGCAGGCGAGGATAATCATCAACAACAAAAGGCTGGCTGCCGCAATCGGCCATGGTCTTGGTTGCATCAAAACTGTGCTGGGCCGCATAATCGATGATGTTGCCGCAGGCGGCAAAACGAAGAGCCGTACGCAGGGGATCCGCGGCCCCGGCAATCGTATCACTGATCTGACCCCGTATGGAGAGAGCGAACTCATTGCTTTGCCTTTTTAAATCGACAAAGGGATCGGCCTTTCCGGTGATTTTTGCAATCAATCGGTACAAAAAAACAGCATTTTCAGGCGGTGTGCTGCCCAGGTCAATCTCTGCAAGCATTCGACCGGTTGCGTCAACGACTTCCCTGTGCAACTTGGGATCGTTCGTGCTGAGCCTGGCCGCTGCCAGGGCCTGACGCATGAAGCAGACCAAACAGTCAAGATGCGTCTGCATGAGAATCCCTGCGGGTTGAGCGAAGCAGATATTCGGGCCGAACATTGCTCAATGCGGCAAAAATATGCTTTTTGGCATTGGGGAGCTGGTCATAAATCTGTTCAAGCATCAGATGGATGTCGATTCGTCTGGTTTTTTCCGACAATGGACAAAAACTGCGGATGGCCTGCAACCCGACGTTTGCACCGATCCTCTCCACCTCCTTTTTTTCCAGGTAGGCAAGGGGGCGGATGATGGCAAGGCGACCGGAAAACAGATCCTGCCTCGGCACCATGGTGCTGAGATTACCGGCGTGCATCATATTGATAAAAAACGTCTCGATGATGTCATCGCGGTGGTGACCAAGTGCCAGCTTCCCATAGCCATGATGATCTGCATACCCAAACAACTGGGTCCGGCGGCTGCGGGAACACTTGAAACAAACATCTTTTGTGTTGCCGCTTTCCAGCAGTTCCTCGGAAGGTTTCCAGGCAACCGGCAGGATCTGACAGGGAATCCCCAACCCTTTCAGGCAGGCGGCGACCTGACGGGCAACCGATCCGGGCCGTTCTCCTTCAGGTTCCATATCAACATGAACACCCTGGATCGTATAGGAGATCGGGGCTTTTTTTCGCCAGCCCTGTAAAAGCCAGACAAGGACCAGGGAGTCAATCCCACCGGAAACGCCGACCAGTACCCGGTCTCCATTAGACAGCATGGAGTAATCACCCATGGCCTGACCGATTCTTCGCCTGCAGTTACCAGGAATCTGCTGTTGCTTGCCAGACAAGGTTTTACAACACCCTTAGATTGTGAAGAAAACGTCTACTCTACGGGCTTCAGGTAGGAACATTCACCCAGCTTCTGCTCAACCCCTTCCCGCAAGAGCTCTTCGGCGGTAATCCAGGTAAATCCGCGTTTCCGGGCACTGCTGAAGTTGTAGAGATTTTCCATAACCGACTGCTGCACCTCATCGTACCGGCCCTGACAGATTACGGTCCCGCTGTTTACTTCCAGCAGGCGATAGGTAAAAGAAACCGAGGCCGGGTCTTTGGCGGTATATTGCCCCCCTACCCGGTCCTTGTAGCGCCATAAATTGACTTCCAGCACCCCGTTGCAACTGAGGAAGTTACCGACATTCCGGGACCTGGCCAGAGAACTTTCCGGACCTGAACTCTCTATTGCCTGCATTTGAGAATGTGTTACGTACCGAATATCATCGCGGCCGGCAAACTGCTTTTGCAGCAGGGAATCAAGCACCCTGGCCCCTTCTTTCAAACTCTTTGCCTCAGCCGGAGAAGTTCCGGTTTCCTGATCCACACCAGAGGCCACCGGCAGCACACCGATACAGGATAGGGCTATCTGTGGAGTTTTGGCTTTGGCGGGAGCCTCTTGTTTCCGGCTGCAGCCACCGGTCAAGAAAAAGGCGCCGACAAACAACAGGGTCCATATTTTTTGCAATCGGGTCATAGTGTTCCTCTCAACTTCTCTACTTTTCGGTACAGCTAATTTAGTTGTAGTATTTTTTTTCTCACAGATCGGATCGGCAACGCTTCTCATGCTCTCTGTTTAGTGGGGAATTTACAAGACACCTTTTGAAGAAAGTTGTCCTTTCAGATCGGATCGCTCAGCAACCGCGACGGCAAGGGCCCGGGCCAGCGCCTTGAAAACGGCTTCAATTATATGATGCGAGTTCTCACCGTGGAGAAGATCAACATGCAGGGTTAAACCGCCGTGCTGCGCGAAAGCACGCATAAACTCTTTGGCAAGAGCGGTGTCAAAGCGACCTATTTTTTGATCAGGCACCGCGGCGTCATAGTGCATGAAGGGCCGGTTGGAGACATCGACACAGACACGCACCAGAGTCTCGTCCATGGGCACATAGGCATGACCATAGCGGCAGATTCCAGATCGATCACCAAGAGATTTTGCTAACGCCTGACCAAGGCAGATGCCGACATCTTCAACAGTATGATGATCGTCGACCTCCACATCGCCTCGGGCATTTATAGACAGGTTAAAAAAACCATGGACCCCGAACAGGGTCAGCATATGATCCAGGAAGCCGACGCCGGTGGCGACCTCCACCTTACCGCTGCCGTCAAGTTGTAATTCAACGGTAACATCCGTTTCCGCAGTCTTGCGCTTAACGGTTCCACTCCGAGTTGTTTTTTCTGCCATATATGCACCATTTAAACATTTTTTCATAATATGATTTCAACCGGATCTATTTAGACGGTAATCTTATTCCTCTTCTTAAAGATTAGCAACATTTCGATACAACCTGAATCACTTTCTTGAAGTAGCAGCCTGAGTAAGCAGAACTTTACATACCGTTAAAGGTGTGCAAAGGCCGCTCAGATACTGTAGAGTTGAACCAAGGTCCGTATGATGGACTTGATGCCGAGCGGAAAAGCGGAAAAAAACGCGTGAACGCTCGGAGTATGACCTCTCACGACGTCCATTTAAGTAACAAAAGATGTAAAGAATACCTTTTTTACGACCAAACAATGAATTTTTCATTGACACACCCCCAATAAATTTATTATAAGCTTTCGCAGTTTACTTTTAACAACTGAGCGGGAATAACTCAGTGGTAGAGTGCAACCTTGCCAAGGTTGACGTCGCGAGTTCGAATCTCGTTTCCCGCTCCACTGAAAACTCAAGGTTCGGACCCGGTTCGGACCTTTTTTCATTTATTATTCATCCTGCTTGAGGCTTGAAAATGAAAACCTTTTATACCCCGGTTAATGAAATAGACCGGAAATGGTATGTTGTCGATGCAGACGGCAAAGTCCTTGGACGCATTGCCACCGAAATTGCTCGATACCTGCGCGGCAAACATAAAGCCACGTTCTGCAACTTTCAGGATAACGGCGACTTTATTGTAGTAGTCAATGCCGAAAAAATCCACTTGACCGGCAAGAAGTGGGACGACAAGACCTACTATCGTCATACCGGCTTCATGGGCGGCATCAAGTCTCAGACTGCAAAAGAAGTTAGAGAGAAAAAGCCAGAAGAACTGATCAGGATGGCCGTTAAGGGCATGCTGCCGAAAAATAAACTTGGCCGGGCCCAGCTGAAAAAGCTGAAGATTTATGCAGGCAGCGATCATCCCCATCAGGCACAGCAGCCTGAAAATCTGGACATTTAACGGAGTACCGGAACCATGACGCAGGAACAGTATTACGCAACAGGAAAAAGAAAAACGGCAATTGCCCGGGTATGGTTAACTCCAGGTAGCGGCAATGTCGACGTAAACAAGCAGAATCCCGAAGAATATTTCGGCGGTATCTTTTTCGAGAACAAATTGAACCGGCCGTTTACGGTCACGGAAACTGCAGCAGAATACGACATTAAAGCCACAGTCAAGGGCGGCGGCAAATCAGCTCAGGTAGATGCTCTGGTCCATGGAATCTCCAAAGCACTGCAGGAGATGGATTCGGAAATGCGTCTGCCGCTGAAAAAAGCAGGCCTGCTGACGCGCGATCCGCGTGCCAAAGAACGAAAGAAATACGGCCAGCGTGGTGCCCGTGCTCGTTTTCAGTTCTCCAAACGTTAAGAGCGGAGATTTTTCGAACTGCAGTTCAATCTGGTTTCAGATTGAAAAAGGGAATAACGACTGGTTCGTTATTCCTTTTTTTTTATCCGAAAATCGCCCACGAAGTGATGTCGTATCAGGCTATTTTCATCGTTCGTTGTGGCTGTAACGTTATAAATCTGGTCCAGCCATGCTGGTTTATCCGAAAATCGCCCACGAAGTAAGCTGATTCAGGCTATTTTCATCCTTGGTTGTGGCTGTGACGTTAAAAATCCTGGTCCAGCCATGCTGGTTTATCCGAAAAACGCCCACGAAGTGATGTCGATCCATGGCTATTTTCATGCTTGGTTGTGGCTGTGACGTTAAAAACCCGGAGTCTACGCTTTGCTCCGCTTAACCTGGTCCAACCATGCTGGTTTATCCATATCCCTGCGGGATTGACTCACACTTTTTTCAAGGAAAAAAACATGTTGCGTGTCGGAATTATTGGTGCATCGGGATATACCGGTGTTGAACTGACAAGGATTCTTTCCGGTCATCCGGAATGTGAGCTTACAGTCGTTACTTCCCGGCAGTACGCCGGCAAGGCGCTCTCTTCCGTTTTCCCGAGTCTGCGCCAGCGCGTTGATCTGGTGTGCGAAGCCCCTGAGCTTGACCAGATTATGGGAAAAGCGGATTTTTTCTTCACAGCGGTTCCTCATAAAACCGCCATGGATATCGTCCCCGCCCTTCTGGATGCCGGTAAAAAAGTCGTCGATTTGAGTGCCGACTTTCGGTTGCACGATGCCAAAGTCTACGAGCAGTGGTACCAGGCCCATTCCTGTCCGGATCTCCTGCAGGAAGCGGTCTACGGCCTGCCGGAACTGTATCGGGCCCAGGTTGCTCAAACAGCGCTGACCGCCAATCCCGGCTGCTACCCGACCTCGGTTATCCTGGGCCTGGCCCCGCTTTTGCGGGAACAGCTCATTGACCCAAAAACCTTGATCATCGACTCCAAGTCGGGCACTTCCGGAGCAGGCCGCACAGCAAGCATGGGCACACTGTTCTGCGAGGTGGCCGATGGGTTCCGGGCCTATAACGTCGGTGGCAGCCATCGGCATATTCCGGAGATGGAACAGGAACTGACCACCCTCTCGGGTGAGGCAGTCACCATCTCGTTTACCCCGCACCTGCTGCCGATCTCACGGGGAATTCTCAGCACCATGTATGCGTCTCTGAGTGAAAACTGCGACATGAAGGCCATCCAGAGCCTATATGAACAAACCTATGCAGACGAACCTTTTGTCCGGGTCCTTCCGGCCGGAACCTTGCCGGCAACCCAGTATGTCCGGGGCAGTAACTGCTGTGACATCGGCCTGCAGCAGGACCAGCGCACAGGCCGGATAATCGCCATAAGCGCGATTGACAACATTGCCAAGGGAGCAGCCGGCCAGGCAGTGCAGAACATGAACCTGATGAACGGCTTCCCGGAAACGACCGCACTCATGGGAGCACCCTTCTTCCCCTGATGGACCGCAACATACGCTTGGTCATCGCCTTTGACGGCACTGCGTACAGCGGCTGGCAGCGTCAAAAAAAGAGGCCCACGATCCAGGGCTCTATTGAAAAAAAACTTACCATCCTCTGCAGCGAACCCGTCTGTATCCACGGGGCAGGCAGAACCGATGCCGGGGTTCATGCCCTGGCCATGGTGGCGCATTTCCAGACTACAGTCGGGCGCCCCCTCTCCGCCTTTACCAGAGGCCTCAACAGTATGCTTCCCCATGACATCAGAATCCTTGAGGCACGTGAAATGCCCTCTGATTTTCACAGTCGTTACCAGGCTCTTGCCAAAACCTACCGCTACGATTTTTTCAGCGGCGATATCATGCTGCCGACCCGCCGCTTATACGAGGCTCACCTGCCCGGCTCTTTCGACCTTGCTGCCTGTCAAAAGTGCCTCCCGCTTCTCATCGGCAGTCACGACTTTGCCAGCTTTGAGGGTGCCGGCTCCAGAGATCCGTTGCAAAAAACCGGCAGAGGTGCCATCCGCACGATTTTCCAGGCCCAATGCAGGCCAAAACAGGCCAACCGGACCACTGGTCCTTTTCCATAACCGGCGACGGCTTTCTTCGCCACATGGTTCGCAATCTTATCGGCACCCTCAGGCAGGTGGCCTTGGGTAAAATCTCTTCAGGTGACTTTGCCGCTATTCTTGCCGCCCGCAACCGACACCAAGCAGGGCCGACAGCTCCGGCCTGCGGATTATTTCTGGAGCAGATCTACTACAACAAACAGGATACTCCAGGCCTGCGGGACACACCATGAACCAACCGCTTTTTACAACCAACAGGAATATCATCCTTGCCTCTGCTTCACCTCGCAGACAATCGTTTCTCCAGGAACTTGGCCTGCAGTTCACAACAAAGCCGGCAGCTATTGATGAAACCCCGGAACCAGAGGAATCGGCAGAGGATTTCGTCCGGCGCATGGCCGCAGGCAAGGCTGAGTCCATTGCCGGTCTCCGGCCCGATGCGGTTGTCATCGGTGCCGACACGGTTATCTCCCATCATGGAGAAATCCTTGGTAAACCGGCAAGCCGGGCCGATGCCCTAACCATCCTGCAGAAACTGCAGGGAAGCAGCCATATCGTCATGACCGCCCTGGCCCTCTATTGCAGGAAAGACAACCTCGCGACCACCCTTGTCGGGGCAACAACAGTCACATTCGGCCGTTTCCCAAAAGACGTCCTGGAATCCTATATTCGCTCGGGTGAACCCATGGATAAAGCCGGCGCTTATGCAATTCAGGGACAAGGTGGATTCCTGATTGAACAAATCAACGGCTCCTGCAGCACGGTCATAGGATTGCCGATGAATGAACTCGTAACCCTACTGCTCAGCCACGGAGTCATCTCTCCCTACCGGGCGGAATAAAAGGGTATCGAGCTTGACAATCCTTTCGTTTTCATGGTATTTTTTTATAATCTTAATGCGTTAAAGAGCCTGATCAAACTGCGCTCTTAGAAGTCTCAACAAGCAGATGCCCGTAAATGATCAGAGGCACCGTATGAGGCACCTTATTAGCCTGCTTTATTTCCGCGCACGGCCGAACCGACCGCATAGAGCAGACTAGAGATGAACTGCGGCGCCTGTGCGAATCTACCGCCCCCTGTCCGCGTACAAACGTTTGGGCAAGAAAAACCATAAAGGTACAAATTCTGCGCTGAAATATAGATGCCCACTATTCTGAAAAAATACTACCCTGTACGGAATATTCTCTTTTTCCTCGGGGAAGGACTACTCATTTTCCTGACCATCATGCTGGTGTACCTTGCATTCAGCGGATGGGCCATTTTCTGTATAGATTTCTTCGCCGATGCCGTCCGGGCCGGGGTGGTCACCGTTATATTCCAGCTCACGCTGTATTTTTTCGACCTCTATGATTTAAGCCGAACCTCCATCCCCTCGGAGACCGCTATCCGCATCGTTCAATCCTTCGGGGTCGGCTGCGTCCTGCTCGCCTTTGTATACTATTCTTTTCCTCCTCTTGTCATATCAACCAAAATATTCTGGATCGGCTATCTGGTTATCTGCCTGGTCCTTACCGGCTGGCGGGTACTCTATTACTCGGTTCTTGAAAAACGTCTTTTTTCCCAGCCGATCCTGCTTCTCGGCACCGGAAAAATCGCGGTTGAAATTGCCCAGGAGATTGAAGAGAAACAGGATTCCGGCTATAAAGTTGCCGGATTTATCGGTGACAACCCACCAGTATACAACCCCCACAATGCCCCTCTTATTGAGCAGAAAACACCACTGAAGACCAGCTGTGACCTGTATCATGCAGAACGTATTGTTGTGGCCCTGGATGATCGCCGAGGCACCATGCCGATTCATGACCTCCTGACCTGCAAGATTCGCGGGGTTGAGATCGATGACGGCATCACCTTTTACGAGGCCATTACCGGGAAAATTCTGGTGGCAAACGTTAACCCGGCCTGGCTTATCTTTTCCGAAGGCTTCAGATCCAGTCGCCTCAGCTATTCCATCAAACGAATCATGGATATGGCACTCTCCTCTTTCGGCCTTCTTGTATCGCTGCCGGTGACCGTTATCACCGCCGTACTGATCAAGATTGAATCTCCCGGTCCCGTCTTCTATACCCAGGAACGGGTGGGAGAACGGGGCGAGACCTTTAAGGTCATAAAATTTCGTTCCATGCGGGATGATGCGGAAAAGGATGGTGCGGTCTGGGCCATGAAGAATGATACCAGGGTCACACGGATAGGCAGGATTATCCGTAAAATTCGCATTGATGAGATTCCCCAGATGTGGAACGTGCTCAAGGGCGAGATGAGTTTTGTCGGGCCACGACCGGAACGGCCGATGTTTGTGGAAAAACTGACCACATCCATCCCGTACTACTCGTTGCGCCATTCCGTCAAACCCGGTATTACCGGGTGGGCCCAGGTCTGTTATCCCTATGGCGCCTCCGAAGAAGACGCTCTGAGAAAGCTGGAATACGATCTCTACTACATCAAGAATCAATCCATTTTCATAGACCTTCTCGTCATCTTCAGGACAATTAAAACCGTCCTCTTTCAAAAAGGTTCACGCTAAACCGATGACAACCAATCAGCTAACAAAAAGCCAGGCCTTCACCGAGTTACCGGTCAGGTTGTACTCAGCCCTGCGTACTATCCGGATCTATCCGCCGTCAAACCCGCAGGTCACGAAAACTACGGAAAAAGTCATTGCAATTCTCGGCCAGCTCCTGGAACGTGAAGGGACGGAGATTACCCTTGCCTCTTCAGAACAAAAGATTCTGGTTAACGGCAACCCGCTGCCTGAAAAAGATCAACAACGTCCGCAGATTCAAGGCTTGATCGAACTCCTCAGCACCCTGCAAATTCATGCCCTGACCTTTCAGAACGATTTTACCGCATCGGACTGTATTCGCTTTCTTGAACTGCTCTCGGCTGCCGGCGGCAACATGCAGCCCGGACAGCCGATAAAAGAGCTTTTACAGGAGGCCGAACTGAATTCAGTCAGCGTTGATGAAAAACGCTACGTTGCCGTCCATGAAGGCGAGCAAGTCGTCACTGAAGATCAAATAGGTCCCGGTGGCGGGCTGCAGATAGATGACGGCGATCCGGCCGGATTCATCCTCGGCAAGACCTCCGGAGACGGGGCCGGACTTTCAACAGCGGCTCTGTCACAGCTGCTTGCTTCCGACAAGAATGAAGATACTTCTTTATCCCACCGACAAATCATGCACCAGGAGCAGCAGGACAAGGAACAGCAGCTCAACCAGGGCCAGATACGTGAAAACATCAAACTGCTGCTTTCCGGTGACCATACGGTTCTGGGTGACGATCAGGTTGTTCAGACACTGCCGGCCAGTGTACAACGGCTGCTGCAGCATAATAAAAACGAAGCTGCTGACAAACTGTTAATCCAGATGGTAGCTGGTCTGCAGAAAAAAGACACCGAAGTGCGCAGAGGAAGCGCAGAAGCTCTGGGAAGAACAGCCGCCGCTCTGGTTCAGGCCGAAGAATGGCAACGGCTGGACAGACTTCTTCCTGCACTTAAACAGGCCCTGCCCTTCATGGAAGCCCCTCAGGCCGGCAGACGAACCTTGCTCGCACTTGAACAGCTTACCCGTCACCATCTCACCCACAAGGCGTACAACCGTGCCATCAATGCCCTCAACATACTCTTTGATCTGACCATGCATTCCCAGGGCAGCAACTCCGCGCTCTATGATCTCGCGCAGACATGTCTGGTCAACTTAGCCGAGCCCGCACTGCTTGATAACTTGCTGGAAAATATACAAACCGGCAATGAAAAAAATGATAACTGCTGGTACCTGATCTCGCGGATGGGGGCAGGGGCGGCTAATTTCCTCATGGAAAGACTCGGCAGGAGCGAAAGCAGGGAAGAACGGGAACTGCTGCTGAGACTAATAGGGGACATCGGCAAACCCGCCCGTGACGCATTACTGCTTTTGCTCAGGCAGGAGTCTCCCTGGTATGTCACCCGCAACATAATCCGGCTCTTGAAAAATGTTGGTGATGCCGACTGCTTTACAACTATCGCCCCTTTTCTTGGCCATGAAGAACTGCGGGTTCAGCAGGAGGTGATTCAAACCCTGGGGGTCATCGGCGGGACAGCAAGAAAGAAATTTTTCCTGCAGGAGCTTGAAAGCGCATCCGACGATCTGAAACCGCTGGTCATCAGACAGCTGGGAAAAATCCATAACGAAAGCATTGTTCTGCCGTTGACCGATCTCCTGCAGTCTTCCGCCGGTCCTCCACACCAGGCAAAAGAACAGCTCCAGATAGAAATATGTGTCGCCCTTGTCCGTCTCGGCTCCAAACAATCCCTGGCCAGCTTGAAAAAAGTGGTTCAGACAAAAAAGATACCGGGCATCGAAGATTACAGCCCAAAGGTTCTCGCTGCCGCAGAGAGTGCCCTGCAGGCTATCAGGGCCGGTTCCAAAGTGCTGACCGATCCCATCCAGCAGCCGGAACCCACTTCTCATACACACCTGACCAGAAAAAATGATCCCCTGGCGGAAAAAGAGGCCTCCATCTTTCGCAGGGCTGCCCGGGGAAAAGTAGAGGAGGCAAAACAAGAGCTGTATAATCTTATCATTTCCTGCGCTGAAAAAAAGGATTTCGCCAATGCCGAACGTCTGCGGGAACGAATCTATGAAATCGACCCCATGGCATTAAGCGAAATTATCCGCTCAGGTGAAATTATAGAAAAAGAAAAGACCGGGGCTGTCAGCCGGAACCGGCTTGATACCTGGTCACGGTTACTCAAAAAATTAAACAATGTTGAATTCAGTGCCATTTATCATGAACTGCAGGAACGAACATTCGCCCCAGAGGAGATCATTGTCCGGCAGGGAGATAAAAACGATGAGCTCTATTTTATCAATCAGGGAAGTATTAAAACTTCCTACAATAAAGATGGGCGCGACATTTTTGTCAGCAGCATGAACAGTGGCCAGATTATCGGCGAGAACTTTTTTGACGCCTCTTTCTGGACGGTTACCCTGACGGCCCTGACCTCGGTCAACATCTCCGTCCTCAAGTGGGACAGCTTTCGGCGCTGGCAGGACGAGTATCCCGGACTGGAAGCCAAGCTGCAGAGCTTCTATAAGCAGTGCGATACAACCCGGCAACTTCTTGAAAAAAAAGGACTGGATCGCAGGCGATATGAACGGACCAGGCTCTCTCGTAAAATTCAGCTCCAGTTGACCGATCACAACAACAAGCCCATTGGCCGCGGTTTCCGAGGTGAGCTGGCCGATATTTCAGAAGGCGGCCTGGCCTTTCTCATCCGAATTTCAAAAAAAGAGAATACCCGCCTGCTGCTGGGCCGGAACATGCGGATAACAATTCCTGTGGGTGGAGAGCCCGGACATCTGCAGTTGTATGGTCTTGCCATAGGCATACAGCCCTATGAGCTCCTGGAAAGTGATTTTTCCGTGCATATTAAATTTCCGGAATTACTGGATGAAAAGACTCTGTTCCAGGTTCTCGGTTAAAAAACAGGTACCCGGGACATAGAATGGCCGATGCGATAACCAGCTTTTACCAGGAACAATTCCCTGATGCAAAGACGAAAAATAATATTTTGCAGACGCCCTGTCCCTTCTGCAGCAGCCGACAGATGGCGGATCTGGGAACGCTGATCATCTTTCTTAATCATACCAGCTACTTTCACGGCTACTTTCGCTGTACGAACCGCTGCGTGCCCGGTGGATTTCCCCTCCATTTTGCCCGCCTGAACAAGCTTCGTCTCCTCAACGTTCCCGGGTTTGATCCGGATCGGGATTACAGTGCATCGCAGCTGGAATACCCGATCAAAAACATAAACGGTGAGATTTTAGACTTCACGGATAAGATGACCGACCAGCTCTATGATCGGTTTTCAGAGATGGGTATCAGCCGGGAAGTACTTGCAGAAATGAAGGTCGGCTATAATGGCCGCTATCTCATCTACCCCTATGTTCAGGATGACGGCAACTGTTACTCGGCCCACTGTGTCCATCCGGACAAGCCGGTGGACAGCTTCTGGTATGGTGATGAACAATTCTTCCTGGAACCATTTCGTATTTTCAACAGTGGTGACATTAAAAGCTGTGAAAACGGCAGTCTGGTTATCACCGAAGGCGAAGAAAACCTGCTGGCCTTAAAAGAGCTCGGCCTGCCCTGCATCGCCCTGGCGAGTATCGCAGACCTTGCCCAACTTGATCCCGATCGCCTGCAGTGGCTGAGAACACTGTTTCTTTTCGTCAATCATAACCCGGAATCGGAAACTGCGGCCCGCCGTTTTGCCGAACGTGTCGGCTACAAGGTTCGTCTTGTTCGCTGGCCGGAAGAGTACCCGGCCAAGTATACGATAAAGGCCCTGGCAAGTGACAGGCAAGAAGAATTCCGCTCAACCGCCTTTACCCTGATTCAGGGCGCCCGTTCTTTTTCTCCTTTCGGATCGCCTGAACATGAACACCTGCGTTTTACCGAACAGCTGCAACTGGATGCGGGTAGCAGTTACGACTCCATGCAATCGGGTTTTCCGCTCCTGGATCAGGCCCTGGGAGGGCTCCACGGAATAAATATTATGGGGGGTACTCCAAAGGCCGGCAAGTCCTGCTTTTTTATCCAGATTGCCTCCAACATGGCCCGTAAAAAGATCCCGGTGATCTACTATGATTTTGAGAACGGTCGGCAAAAAATTTACCTGCGGACCCTCAGTCGCCTGAGTCAACTCTCAACGAAGATGATTAAAAAAAGAATCGGAGATAAAAATGAAAAAATACGGCTCGATAAAGCTCAGCAGGAATTGAAAGACATGCTGCCCTGGTTCAGGGTCGTGACTGATCGAAAATTAAATCCGGAACTTATGCGGCGCCACATTGATTTCCTCCGCCATGAAACCCACTCCGACTATACCCTGGTGGTTATTGACAGCCTGCACAAACTGCCATTTAAAGATTTCTCCGAACGGAGAACAGGTATAGACGCCTGGCTGCGTCAGTTTGAAGCCATTCGTGATGAACTCAACGTTTCCTTTCTGATTATATCAGAGCTTTCCCGCGGTACCGGCGGTCAATATGATGACCAGCCGCACATGGGTTCTTTTAAAGGTTCCGGCGATATTGAATACTCGGCCGACAATGCCATGATCCTGATGCCCAAATGGGATCCATTCGACACCAGCCCTCCGGAAAACAGACTGAACGAACTGTGGCTCGTTGCCAGCCGTGAACAGAGCCCGGGCAGGATAAGCTCCTATCGGCTGGACTTTCCCTACTGGGGATTTGTAGAAGAAGGATAAAAAAACCGATCAGGGCAGTCAGACACGGTTTCGAGTTACAATATTGAACCTAAACACACCTTCCCCAACCGAACAGGTCGCGCTACGGCTTTTCTCCCTGAATAACTTCACATCACCTTCAATATTTTTACAGGTAGACAGGGAGTTACGAGCTGTCCTCAATGATTCCAAACATCGGATACCATCAGGCACTCTTTTTGAAAGGAATAGGTATGCAGATCGAAAGACGAAAATTCCAACGTCATCCCCTGCGTTTTCAGCTTGAAATACGGGCCAGCAGTCAAAACGGGAAGCCGTTTGTTGAAAAAGCGCAACTGATTAACATTTCCGGCGGCGGTGCACTCTTTCACTCCCTGCTGATCGATCAATATTTCCAAGGGCAGGTTGTGGAGGCAAACATCATTCTTCCTGGAACGCCTGCCATGAAAGGGAAGATGAATACACGGGCAACAGTCGTTCGTCTTATCCAGGAAAGTCGCAGGCTGGCAGTTATTTCCATACACTTTCTTGATCCACTTAAACTCTCCAGGGATGAAAAAATTCTGAACAGCATAAGCAGGCAACATACCGAAACTCGCCTAACATGACCAGAAAACAGCAACAAACATTTAGTTTTTATAGAAAAATACGGATCAGCCTCGGCTTGATGGGCATCCTTCCATTCCTGCTTGTCATCTATCTTTTCCTGACGGAAAAGATTACCCTCTCCAACAGCATGATCATTTCGTCCGCCCTGATTCTTTTTTCCATTCTCATCGGGTTTTCCCTACTCCGGCAGTCAGCCGACCAGTTATCAATGCTGGCCCGGGAAACAACCACTTTTGAAAAAACCGACATCATACAGCCGGTTCAGCTCAATATTGATGGAGAGCTCAAAGACATTGCCACCAACTTCAACACGCTTGCTGAACGGCTCACCCGGGCAAACCATGATATTCAGGAACAAAACATTCAGCTCCTGCGTTATGCAGATGATCTGGCAAGCTCCTATGACAAACTTAAAAAAGAAGAACAGCTGAGGGCCCATCTCAGTCGATACATCGGCAACGACCTCGTTGACCAGATCATGCAGTCCAGCGATAATCTGCTCCAGAAAAATCAACGCAAGGTGATTACGGTCATGTTTGCCGATATTCGTTCTTTTACCGCCATTTCAGAGCAGATGGAACCCGAAGATGTAGTTGCCATGCTCAATGAGTATTTTTCCATCATGGTCGAGATTGTTTTTAAACATAACGGCATGCTTGACAAGTTTGTCGGAGATCAGCTTATGGCCGTGTTTGGTCACATGTCCGGCGAGACCCAGGGAGTGAAAGACGGCCTGCAGGCAGCACTCGAGATGCAGGAAGCCACTGATCAACTCATGAGAAAAAGAGCAAAAAAACAGCAGCCGATTTTCCAGGTCGGTATTGGAATAAACACCGGCAGCGCCATCATCGGCAATGTCGGATCGGAAAACAGAATGGATTACACGGTGATCGGTGATACCGTCAATGCCGGAGCCAGATTTGAAAAACTGGCGCAGGGTGGAGAAATAATAATCGGTGAACAAACTTTTATCCAGCGCCCCAGGTCCATCAAGATGAATAAACGGTTGAGGCTTAAGGTCAGGAACCGTTCAATGCCGGTTGTCTGTTACATGGTCGACAGAAAAGAATGTATGGTCACCCTGCAGCAGCCGGAAAAGATCACAAATCGTTTCCCCAAAGGGCTGTTTGATGCATCCCCGGAGGAAGTTCCTGCCGGCTGTTAGTCCCGCCGACAATCATTCTTGTTCGGATTTCCAGCGCTCGAGTTCTTCCAGAGCCAGTTGAGCCCGGTACCCTCCCCTTTCTTTTTTCCTGATCTTTTTCCCCAGAGGGGGAAATAAGCCGAAGTTGACATTGGAGGGTTGAAAACGGGCAGGATCGGACTCGGTCAGGTGATGAATCAGGGCCCCAAGTGCGGTTGCCGAAGGAGGCGCGCTGATCTGTTTTCCGCATGCAAGGCGTGCGGCGTTCATTCCGGCCAGCAGCCCCATGGCTGCGGACTCAACATACCCTTCCACTCCGGAGAGCTGCCCGGCCAGAAACAGGCTGGGACGTTTTTTCATCTGCAGGGAGCTGTCCAGCAGTTCAGGAGCGCAGATAAAGGTATTGCGGTGGATGGACCCCAGACGAACGAACTCGGCTTGTTCAAGTCCGGGAATGGTACGAAAAATCCGTTCCTGTTCTCTGTAGGTCAGCTTGGTCTGAAAACCGACCAGGTTGTACATGGTTTCCCCCAGGTTTTCCGCCCGCAGCTGAACAACGGCGTGGGCGACCTTGCCGGTTTCGGGATGGGCCAGGCCCACCGGTTTCATGGGGCCGAAGCGGAGGGTATCCTTGCCCCGCTCACACATAACCTCAATCGGCAGGCACCCTTCAAAATATTTTGTATCCTCAAAACTCTTCAGGGGCACGGTTCGGGCGCTGCCCAGCATTTCGATAAATGCTGCATACTCCTCCTCGCTCATCGGGCAGTTCAGGTAGTCGCCCGGATTGTCATCATCCCAGCGCGACTTACGGTAGATAATATCCATATCCAATGATTCCGCACTGATAATTGGTGCAATCGCATCGTAAAAGGCCAGGTGTTTTTCACCGGTGAGGGCGACTAAACTTGCCGTCATCGCCTCGGAGGTCAACGGTCCGGTGGCGAGGATAACCGGAATATCAGAGAGCGGCAGCTCAGTCATTTCCCGGCGGATAATGGTTATCTTTGCATGCTCTCCAATGATTTGTGAAATATACCCTGCAAAACGAAGACGATCAACAGCCAGGGCGGAACCGGCAGGGACAGCGGTTGCATCAGCAGCCCGGATGATGAGCGAATCCAACTGCCGCATCTCCTCTTTAAGCAGTCCGACCGCTGAACCGATGGCATTGGAGCGCAGGGAGTTTGAACAGACGAGTTCAGCCAGCAGCTCGGATTCATGGGCCGGGCTGAACCGGGTCGGCTTCATCTCGTACAGGTCTACGCTCAAGCCTCGTTCCGCCGCCTGCCAGGCAGCCTCACAGCCGGCCAACCCGCCACCGATAATTAACACGTCACTCATTCAATAGTTACCTCAAGCCTGCGACGGCCCCAATTCAAGGCGTCCTGATGGGATTCAAAGTAGAGATCTATCCTATCCGGCCCCTTGATGGCACCGCCTCTATCTGTGACCACACCCCACCCCCAGCCCGGGACGTACATACGGGTGCCGAAAGGATAATATTTTGTATCAGCGGCAATGGTGCCGTCGTTATGGAGCCAGAGCCAGGGGAAAACCGTCCGGACCGGAATCATCCACGGGCGCGTCAGGCTGTCTTTGGAAAACAGCCCGGCCTGCGGCTCCACCGGTTCAGTACCAGCCGCAGTCAACCCGCTGTACACGTTCCCTTCAGCCTTGCCCGCACTGACGTACCTGTTCCAAAAATCAAGTTTCAGATAGGCCCAGCTTCCCCGTTCCCAGGAACAGCACCTGCCACAACCGCAATAGGCGGTGGTCTCAATAATGCGGGTCCGTTGGCCGGCACAGCCGGACATCAACAGCATGAAGAACAGGACATAACAGACAGGAAGCACCGGAATTCGAAAAAATTCCTGAACGCACGAAGGCACAGAGAAAATTCTCTGTGCCTTTGTCTTGTCCTGTATTCTACCGGGTTGTCCGGATTTTTTTAATTGCGGATTAATACCGATAATATTCCGGCTTATAGGGACCTTCAACGGGCACTCCGATATAATCCGCCTGTTCCCTGCTCAAGGTTGTCAGGTGGGCATCTATTTTTTTCAGATGGAGCATGGCCACTTTCTCATCCAGCTTCTTGGGCAGGAAGTAGACCTGGTTTTCATACTGCTCGGAATTTTTCCACATCTCCATCTGGGCCAGAACCTGATTGGTGAAGGAGTTGCTCATGACAAAACTTGGATGGCCGGTGGCACAGCCAAGGTTGACCAGACGTCCTTCGGCCAGGACGATTATCCGCTTGCCGTCGGGGAAAATAACATGATCCACCTGCGGTTTAATGTTCTCCCATTCAAGTTCACGAAGCCCTGCAATGTCGATCTCGGAATCAAAGTGACCGATGTTGCAGACAATTGCCTGATCTTTCATCTGATCCATGTGCGCTCTGGTGATAACTTCCAGGTTGCCGGTACAGGTCACAAAGATATCGCCGACCAGTGCGGCCTCTTCCATGGTCACGACCCTGTAGCCTTCCATGGCGGCCTGCAGGGCGCAGATGGGATCAATCTCGGTCACCAGGATAGAGGCACCCATACCACGCAGGGCCTGGGCACAGCCCTTACCGACATCACCATAACCAACCACGACCCCGACTTTACCGGCAATCATCACATCGGTTGCCCGCTTGATTCCGTCGATCAGGGATTCCCGGCAGCCGTACAGGTTGTCAAATTTTGATTTTGTAACGGAATCGTTGACATTAAAAGCCGGAGTCAACAGCTTACCGTCACGTGCCATCTCGTTTAAACGATGAACACCGGTGGTGGTTTCCTCAGAAATTCCACGCACGTCTTTGAGCAGTTCCGGGTACTTTTCGTGCATGATCTGGGTCAGGTCACCGCCGTCATCAAGAATCATATTCGGTTTCCAGTCATCGGGCCCAAAGATGGTCTGTTCAATACACCACCAGAATTCCTCGTCGCTCTCGCCCTTCCAGGCAAAGGTCGGGATACCAGCCTCCGCCATGACAGCGGCCGCCTGATCCTGGGTGGAAAAGATATTGCATGAAGACCAGCGCAGTTCAGCCCCAAGTTCAACCAGGGTTTCCATCAGAACTGCGGTCTGGATGGTCATGTGCAGGCAGCCCGCGATCCGGGCCCCTTTAAGCGGCTTCTGGCTGCCATACTCTTCGCGCAGGGCCATCAGACCCGGCATCTCGGTCTCGGCAATGGCCACTTCTTTACGGCCCCACTCGGCCAGACTCATATCTGCTACTTTATAGTCACTCATTTTTTTTTATTGTACTCCAAGAGTTCGTGGTTAACACTTAAACAATTAATCATTAAAAATTTCGTAACCGATCATAGGTTTGCTAACTATGAGGCTTTATGTACCTCAATCCTGTGACGACTTACAAGATTTCAGATACCGGCTGCGCTCTTCAGCTCTTCAACCTTATCCGTACGCTCCCAGGTGAAAGTGGGGAGTTCCCGACCGAAATGGCCATAGGCCGCCGTCTTCTTATAAATCGGACGCAGCAGATCAAGCTGTTGAATAATTGCCTTGGGTCGAAGATCAAAGACTTCACTAATGATCTCTCTGAGGCGTTCATCGGAAACTTTGCCGGTACCAAAGCTTTTAACATTGATGGAAACCGGCTGGGAGATGCCGATGGCATAGGCCACCTGAACCTCGACCTCTTTGGCCAGGCCGGCGGCAACGATATTTTTTGCCACATAACGCCCCATGTACGAAGAAGACCGATCAACTTTGGACGGGTCCTTACCTGAAAAAGCACCGCCGCCATGGGAACCACGACCGCCGTAGGAATCAACGATGATCTTGCGCCCGGTAACACCACAATCTCCTACCGGGCCACCAATCACAAACCGGCCGGTAGGGTTAATAAAATATTTTGTGTGTTCATCCAGCATATCGGCAGGAAGAATCGGTTTAACGATCTCCTCCATCACTCCTTCTTTGAGGTCGGCGTAGACGACATCCGGGCTATGCTGGGTAGAGAGCACCACGGCCTCAACCCTCTTAGCCACATTATCTTCATACTGGATAGTTACCTGACTTTTGGCATCGGGACGGAGCCAGGGCAGAACCCCGGCCTTACGGACCTCAGCCTGTCGTTTGACTAAACGATGCGCATAAGTAATGGGCATCGGCATTAGGACTTCTGTCTCATCACAGGCATAGCCGAACATTACCCCCTGGTCACCGGCCCCCTGATCCAGATCCAGCCCCTTACCCTCATCGACGCCCTGGGCAATGTCGGCCGACTGCTTATCAATAGAGGTCAGGACCGAGCAGGACTGCCAGTCAAATCCCATATCCGAAGAGTTGTAGCCGATTTCACGGATGGTCTCCCGGACGACATGGGGCATATCAACCCAGGCCGAGGTAGTAATCTCTCCGGCAATCATCGCCAGACCGGTTGTCACCAGGGATTCACAGGCAACACGGGCATGAATATCCTGCTCCAGAATGGCATCAAGAATGGCGTCGGAAATCTGATCGGCAACCTTATCGGGATGGCCCTCGGAAACGGATTCAGAGGTAAAAAGATGTGTAGACATGTATTTCTCCTCGAACCGGTCAAACCGGTTTAGAATAATTGTATCGCCGGTAAGTTAAAAATTACCGGAATTCCTGTTCAGGTTGTTTCGCTTTGTCGAACCTGACGGACAAAGTCAACCACTATATTCCATTTATTCAGCGGGCTGATCAGGTACAGCCCATGGATAAAGGGACGGATATCTTCAATCAGCCGCCCGGTGTATTCCAGGGCGACTTTACGCTGATCACCCACTTTATCATAGGCGGCAAGTCGTTTGCGCAACTCCTCCGGCACTGAGATCCCCGGCACCTCGTTATGGAGAAATTCGGCATTTCTTGAGGAAATCAGAGGGAAAATTCCCGGAAAGACCAGCATGTCAATATGGCTGATCTGCGCCATCATCTGTTCCACGACCTCGACGGAAAAAAGCGGCTGGGTCATGGCAAAACGGGCGCCAAGTCCTGCTTTCTTCTCCAGCCTGCCGATCTGCAGGCCCGGGCTTGAAGGGCGGAAGCTGAAAGCGGCACCAATGGAAAAGTTGGTTTCCTCCTTGGTAGAACGTCCAGCCATATTCACTCCCCGGTTCAAGCCGGCAAGCATACGGATAAGTCCTTCCGAACGCAAATCAAAAACCCCGGTCACTCCGGGCTGATCCGTACCGCTGGCAGAATCACCGCTTACAGCCAGTACCGCCTCGATCCCGAGCAGATGGGCTTCCATCATCCGCGACTGCAGGCCGAGTGCATTGAGATCACGGCCGGTCTGGTGGATAATCGTCTGGATACCGGTTCGCTGACGAATCAGCGAGGCCATGCCCAGGTTGCCGGTCCGCAGGATGGCAAGCGGGTTTTCGCCAAGAGAAACCGCATCAACTCCAGCAGCGGCCAGCTCTGCAGCTCCGTTTAAGACCGGTTCCACATCAAGATGGGTCGGCGGGTCAAGCTCGGCAATAATCGGCAGCCGCTTTCGGTTCAACCCGACCAGAAAACCGCCCGGTTTGGTCTTGACCTCAGCCGGAGAATCTTCCCGACTGCTGACGGCAACCCTCTCCCCACGAATTCGCACAGGTTTGATGCGCAGGGCTGAACGAAACTCCTGGACATGGGCCGGTGTGGTACCGCAGCAACCGCCAATCAAATGGACGCCGTACTTGATCATCTCCCGGGCTCTTGCCGCCATATACCCGGGTTGAGCCGGATAAATCGTTCTGCCGCCCACCATCTCCGGCATACCGGCATTGGGAAAGGCCGACAGGGCGGTCCCCTCACCGGCAAGGGACGACATCTGCCGGACCGCAGTCACCATTGCATCAATACCGCGGCCGCAGTTTGTGCCGACAACGACTGCTCCGGCCTCCCGCATCATCCGGCCACAGGTCAGGGCATCATCACCGCGTACGGTCATGGCCCGGGCCGGAAAGACCATCTGACTGATAACGGGCAGGTCCGGGGCCTCATCTCTTGCGACCTTGATCGCCAGCAGGATCTCATCAAGATTGGAAAAGGTCTCGATAATCAGAACATCGGCTCCGCCTTCGGCCAGGCCCCGTACCTGTTCACGAAAACTGTCCCGAACATCATCAAGGGTAATCTCGTCTTCATCAAAGGGAAAGGTGATCCCGGACGGGCCGATGGAGCCTGCGACGTAGACCTGGTGTCCTGCTGCCTTGGAGGCAATTTCAGCTCCAGCCCGGTTAATTTCACGGACCTGATCCTCGGCCCCGGCCTCGGTCAGCTTGAACCGATTAGCACCAAAGGTATTGGTCTCGATTAACTGACTGCCGGCCCGGATATATTCCTCGTGGGCGCTGAAAATCGTTTCCCGTGCCTGCAGATTCAACAGGTCAAGGTTACGGCCACGCTCAACTCCACGCTCAAAAAGATACGAGCCCAGAGCACCATCGGCCAAAACCACATGATCCTGAATATAGGTAAGAAAATCGGGTTTCAAAATATAAGGGTCCGGGGTACGGGATCAGGAGACTCGCCCCTGATCCCAATTACCGACGTTGTTATTCGGTCAGAGAAATATCCACCGAAGGACGCATGGTGGCAACCGTGGCCAGGACATCGTGGATCATGTGGTTTTTAAAGGCATCGACCAGTTCAGTATTGGCGCCGACACCGTTGTCAAAATCGACCAGGGCCTGCTGCATGATATTGTAATCAAAACGCGGTGCCCATTTACGGGAACCAAGACGAGCCGTTGTTGAACAGTTGTCGACCATATGGGCCACTCCCTTGAAATGCATATACGGATTCAGGGAATCAACCGCCTCGATAACCGACTCGTTGCAGACCTCACTCAAACAGTGGCCTTTTTCAATAAGCAGGTCAATCTGGGCCATCATGACCGCACAGTAGAGACCGGCTGTTTCAGGATTGACTGTCGGCTCACCACTACGTTCGGCTCGAACCTGTTCACCAACCCGCCACATTTTAGTGCCATCAATTTTTCCCATGGGATAGCGGTCGAAACGCCGACCAGCCATGACAACGGAACGTATTTCGTTGCCTGAGGAAACCTCATCGTAGCACTCCATCAGGATATCAAAGGCGGGATGATAGGCGGCGGAATACATCCGTTCAAAAATCGCCTTGCCCTCATCATCAAGATTGTTGTAGACGGAAATAATACCGTCATGGGAGATAGTACGGGAAAGCGGACCGGTAATATTTTCAACCGTGGCAATAAAGGCCTCTTTTTCATCCATGCCCTGCTCCATGACCAGACGGCGATACATGGCCTCGGAAAGACCGTGCACGGCACCCAGCAGGATAGAGCGTTCGCCAAAATGTCGGAACGGAACTCATAACCAAGAGTGGTTTTGAATACATAGGGAGCACCGACGGCAATGGCCCAGGCCAGAGCCTGCTCGGTAGCCTTGCCGTCGACATCCTGCTCGACGGCAAAAGAACAGTTGATACCGGCACCGTTGACCTCTTTGCCCTGCACATACAGGCGGCGGACAGAGGGCCCCATACCCTTGGGACAGACACCGATAACATTCAGGCTCGCCGGAAAGCGCTCACCAACGCTCTCCAGGTGACCAAGCAGAAAACCATGGGAGAGGCCCAGAGTTGCCCCGTCCTTCATGGCGGCAAAGATCTTTTTATAATTCTCGACCTGGGCGGCATCGGAAATGAGCAGAACGACCATATCGGACTCACCAATAACCGTATACATCTCGCCAAGGGTTCCGCTGTCTTCCGTAAAACCGGCTTCACGGGCGGAAGCCATGGAGCCACTTCCCTCCCGCAGACCGATTTTGACCCGGATATCGGTTCCCTCAAGAGAATCGCGGAGATTCTGAGCCTGGGCAGGGCCCTGCGAGCCCCAGCCGATCACGCCAATCTGCTGGATACCGGCAAAGGCCTGAGGAAGCAGGCCAAATTTATCCCGCCCACCGCGGACAATAGTCTCTTTTGTCCCGGCCAGTTCAATGATTTCCGTATCAAAAATACTTGATGTAAAGATAGTCTCCATCAGGTTCCTCCAAAAATGGGAATAGTAAAAATATATCTGTCAGTTTGAAATATTCAAAAAAATTGATTTTGCTCCAATGAAAGTTGAATTTTACATCATTACAAAATCCATCCATCAAATTCAACCTAAAATATCCTTATTCTGACCATATTTCACCCTGCTGCTCCGCATACCGGTCATATTCTGCAATTCACCCTATGGAAACAGAAAATTATGTGTCTCCCGCTGCAGATACTTTTTCACTTACCCGTGAAACAACGCCTGTGCCCTCGGTGTTGCCCATTAAACCAATAATCGGACACCACTACTTTTTTCTATTCCATTCCAGTGTATACAATGGAAAGGTAACGATGTACAATGGATTGCCGGTATTTCAGGCAAGGGGAAAAACTCTTAAAGAAGCCTCTTTAAAAAAGAAGCTATGCTGCGAGGATTCTATCTCATTCTGGGCTTTACGTTCCCGGGATTCTGGACATTTCATGCCGGCGGGCTGATCTCATGGCTCTACCGCCCTTTACAGATCCTGTGCAGAACCGAGGCAACGGGCTGGCCTTCTTTTATCACAGCCTGCCTGATCTATATCAGTTTGATCGTTCTCTTTGAAGTGTTTGCCCGGGCCTGGAGCAACATGCACCCCTGAATAAACCGTTTGCCGACACCAGGGAGGCCCGGCGGTAAACAGCGTTTCAGGTTCGCTCTGGAAATTTCGACTTAGGGGCTGTAGAAAAATAACATGGCTGATATTGTGCTTAGCTTTTGGTTATATTTGAATGTTGTGATTGAGAAAACCCGCAGGCGTAGCTGGCTACGTTGAGGATTTTACGATTGAACAACATTCAAAGATGGCCCGA
>JAJRQC010000165.1 GCA_024280455.1 Deltaproteobacteria bacterium
ACGGTTCTGTGAGGGGCTTGAGACCATCGGAGTCGGCAAGTTTAAGAGCGTTGAACGTAGTAGCCGCGTGCGGCGGGGCGTCAATAAAATCGGCTCTCAAGAACTTGTTGAACAATGATGGAATCGGTCTACTCGACCGGTTTACATGGGTTGCGGGTGTCCCTCCTTAGTTCTGTAGGTCTGCTTGAGCTACGCGAAAGCAGACAATAAGCTGATGGCTGCCTGAACCGGTTAGGCGGTACCGGGGGTGGCTGTCCGCTTTCGTTTCACTCAAGCAGTTTTCATCCTTTCGAAGTCTACGCTATCTGTTGTGGCTGTGACGTTAAAACCCGGAGTCTGCGCTTTGCTCCGCTTACCTGGTCCAGCCGTGCTGGTTACATGGCGTGGCTGCCGTCGACAACGCTGCCGCCTTTGGGTGTGGCCACAGTTTTCAGGCCGGCCTTGATCAGGGCATCGCTCAGGTTCATGAAATCGTTTCCATTGGGATGACCTTTGGCGTTTGGTGCATCTTTGAGCCATGGTGGTTGCGGATCCTTGCCGGCAGCCGTTTCCATAACCTTGGCCGGAACTTCCCCCTGGCAGCTGAAGGTTCCGGCCACGGTGGCTCCGCCCGTGAGTTCAATGGCCTTGTTCATGCCCATCTTTGCATGCGCTGAGCCTGAAGCCGCTCCGTGGCTGGCAAAGAGAAAGACTTTGCAGCCGCCGCATTTCTTCAAATACTCCTGGGCTGCCGGATCAGGCTGACCGGCTTTAAACCAGAATCCCATGCAGACAATATCATAGCCGGAAGGGTCAGGGGCCCCGGCAATCGGTTTGATATCCTTTTCGTCCGGGAGCTGACGAAAAATTTCTTCAGCCAGTTTTTTCGTGTTCCCACCCTGTGATGAGTAGACAATAAGCTGCTTCATGACCTTCCTCCTTGTAAAGAAAATACTTAAAAAAATCGCGGCCTATGTACTTTGTTCTCCAGTAAAATCCATAGACGGCGATGGGTCCGGCTGGTTTTGAGATTTTTTATGTGCATATGCATAACCTACGGACGTTTTCATTTCTTTTCAAGTATTTTGTTAAAGTTTTCCACAGGCTTAAAGGGGAGATACAGCGGGTCGCCGATGAGAGCCATCTGCCGGGAAAGGTAGGGCAGGCTGATTGTTCCGTGTTCACGCTGTCGTCAATGATTCGACGCACCGTTGCCGGGGCCGGACCGTCCAGGCGGCTGACCATAAGCACCTTGTCTCGCTTGAGAAGGGTTTTCCGGCGTTGAAAGCCGAGGGAATACGGGTTAGGCTGCCAGCCTGCAAGGGGGGAGCCGTTGCTGAAAAAGGCATGATGAAAAATATACATTACACAAGTTCAGAGAAAAGATCCGTACGGAAACTCTTGCTTTCCTGGTTTGCCGACAACCAGCGCGATCTTCCCTGGCGTGATGAGTATGAGCCTTACCAGGTCTGGATTTCCGAGATTATGGGCCAGCAGACCCAGATGGATCGGGTAGTTCGATATTTTAATCGCTGGATGGAGCTGTTTCCCGATATTACCGCAGTGGCCGCAGCTCCGGAGCAGCAGTTGTTAAAGGCCTGGGAGGGGCTGGGCTATTATTCCCGGGTAAAAAACATTCAGCGAACAGCAACGTTGCTGCTGGAAAACCATGGCGGGCAAATCCCTGCCGATTTGAACCAGTTGCTCGCCCTGCCCGGCATCGGCCCCTATACTGCTGCGGCAATACTCTCCATAGCCTTCAATCAACCGTACCCTGTGCTTGATGCTAACGTGGAACGGGTCTTTGCCAGATTGCTTGATCTGGATCAACCCTTGAAACAGGTACAGGTTCGAAAGAAGCTGCAGGCGGTTGCCGCTGATCTCCTGCCCGCCGGCAAGGCCCGCCTGTTTAATCAGGCGCTGATGGAGTTCGGCGCTTTGGCCTGCAGGCCGAAATCGCCTGGCTGCAGTTATTGTCCATTGGCCGCCCACTGCCGCGCTTTGCAACATGGGACAGTCGACAACCGTCCCGTTCCCCTGCCAAGAGAAAAAAAGATTGAAATCGTCATGGCCTGCGGGATCATTATCCATAAAAATAAAGTGTATATTCAGCAGCGACTGCCCGATGATGTGTGGGGTAGTCTGTGGGAATTTCCCGGCGGCAGGTTGAAGCACGGCGAAACACCGATACAGGCCGCAGGTCGAGAAGTGTTTGAGGAGACTGAATTTTCGGTTTCCTGGTTACGACCGCTGGCAACTGTCGCTCATCACTATACAAAATATCGGGTTACCCTGCATGGCTTTACCTGCAGGCTGCAGAATTCCGGAAATACTCCTATCCTGCACGCTGCCGTTCAGTACCGATGGATACCTCTTTCCGGGTTGTCGGACTTTCCTTTTCCTGCCGGACATAGACAACTGCTTGTGCATCTTGATTCGGAAATGCGGCGGGAAAACTCAGAAAATTAGGTATATTCACCTCTTTTATTTTGGCGTTTGTTTCATTGCCCAGTGTTACTCAGTCTTTTTGTTGGATAAAATTCCGCTTTGACGGAAGTTTTGTTGGCCATTTTCTCATAAAGTAGTACCATGAAACAAAATGGCTGGGGTATCCCTGTTGTCAGACGGGCAAGAAAAAGGACAGACGGGTAAGAAAAAGGATCAAAGGGTGCATGAGTGACTGATTTTAATATTGAACTTCAAAAGACCCGGGATGAGATCGATCGGCTGGTCAGAAACTGGCAGACCCTGCTTGATTTTATGCCGGAGATGGTCTTTCTCCTCCGGGATGATTTTGTTATTGAATATCAGAACAGGAGCGCTAAGGAATGTTTCGGCGATCTCTGCGCTCAGGAATGTGGAGATGATTTGCGTCAGGTGGGTGATGATTGCCGTCTGTTTTCCCCGGATGCCGGTGAGGTCATTTCCAGTTCCGGCCTGACGGAAACCGTTGTCAACGGAGTGCCGGTCGAGTATTCCGCCGCGCCCTTTGTCGGGTATACCGGGGCGCACCTGATTATGGTTGTCATGCGGGATATCTCGCAGCGCAAGCAGCAGGAGCAGGAACTGCATGAGTTTAACACTAATATCGAAGTTATCCTGAACCGGAAAATTATTGAACTTCAGGAGAGCGAGGAAACCAGGAAGCGTCTCTCCCGCCAGGTGAACAGCCTGAAAACCCAGTTGGGTTTTCATCATGATGCCGATCGTATGATCGGCAGCAGTCGGGTTATGCGTGAGCTGCGCGAGATGGTTCACCAGGTGGCCAAGTCCGATGCAACTATTCTTATAACCGGGGAGTCGGGTACCGGTAAAGAGCTGGTCGCCAATCTTGTCAAGGCCAGTAGTAATCGCGATGATGGCCCCTTTCTCAAGATAAACTGCAATGCCATTAATGATTCCATCCTCGAGAGTGACCTGTTCGGCTACGAAAAGGGTGCCTTTACCGGAGCGGTAACCCGAAAGAAGGGGAAGTTTGAAATCGTTGACGGGGGCACGATTTTTCTTGACGAGATTGGGGATATCAGCCCCCGGATGCAGGCCTCGCTGCTCAGGGTGTTGCAGAACGGCGAAGTGGTCAGGTGCGGCGGCACGGAACCGGTCAAGGTTGACGTGCGGGTGATTGCCGCTACCAATGTCGATCTTGCCACAGCGGTGAAGGAGAAGAAGTTTCGTCTTGATCTCTATTACCGGCTGAATATTATTAATATCGTCATGCCGCCGCTGCGGGAACGCAAAGAGGATATTGTTGAGCTGGTCTCCCACTTTGTCAAGCATTACCGGGTGGCCTTTAAAAAGGATATCGACTTTGTACCCCAGTCGATAATCAACCGGTTGCTGAACCATGACTGGCCCGGAAACGTGCGTGAGTTGGAAAATATGATTCAGCGTGCCGTACTGATGGCCAAGGAAAAGATGATCACCGAGACCGACCTGTTCTTTGACCAGAATATGGATCAGGATCAGGTGGCAAACCCAATGGCGAACCTGCAGGCCAAGATCGGCTTGCTGCCGCTCAAGGGAATTTTAGCCGAATTTGAAACCGAGATCATCCGTCAGGCCCTGCTCAAGTACAAGGGCAATGTGTCCAAGGCAGCATCCGACCTCAAGATCGGAAAAACCGCCCTCTATGACAAGATGAAGCGCCACCATATTTCAGCCAAAGAGATTAAAAGAGGTCTTTAATTCTATTTTGTCGGTGTCGCAGAAAGTCTTTTCGACCGTCATCCCCGCAGGAATGACGTGATAACGAAAAGTTTGAGTTTTTACGAATCCATCTTGATTGATGCGGCAAAATGAAAACAGGCCTGTTTGGTCTGGGATTTGCATGTAATTCGCAAGGAAAGTATTTTACCTTATTCGGCAGAAAAAAACCTTGATTGTTTCATGCAGTCGGCACTTATCCTGGCAATCCAGCTGGGACGTCGGTGATGTGTTTACCATCTGTCGGATGATAAAAAAAATATTCTATTTACTTCAAGTTACTGCGTAGTTCTTCTTATGGCTCAGACAGAGAGTTGTTCTTCCAAACAGGTTTGTCCTCATTGGTCTCAACGGGATCGAAGATGTCTGCTCAGTCAGAAGGGGTTGTTCCTGCCGGTAACGGAACATGTTGAAATTTATTGTGAAGGTGGCAATTATTCCTCCTGCTCTCAGTATATGAGGCAGGCGCTTCGCCCTCCTGCCGGTACAGTTATCGATCAGGGCGTGAACCGTCGTCGACATCGGCGTGTGCCTGGCCGTTTCTTTTTTCGTCTTGCCGAGTCCGCAGGTGGTGAAGATCTGAACCAGCTTATCGATGATGCCGCAATTACTGTGGATCTCAGTCGCGGCGGTATTCGTTTTGAATCCTATCGCGCCCTGCCCGAAGGGGCGGAGATTCATTTTTCTCTCAATGGCGATTTTTCCAGTGTGCCCCTGCGCGGTATCGGTCAGGTGAAATGGTGCCGTTCACTGGATGACGCTCCCCTCTATCATGCCGGCATATCTTTTGCCGATACTGCTGTTGCCGATGCCATCAGCGACCGGTTCGACCTTTCTACAGATTGATTCCCCAGCCCGTCTCCGAGTATTTTTTTAATTAATTCCATTTTTCCGGAAAACAGGATGCCCTTTAATTGACTGTTTTTTGGTTATTTCCTGCATGCTATTCCGGTCTTCCGGGTGCTATTCCAGGTATCCGTCTGTTTTTCTGAAAAAACGGCCTGAAACACGGCGCTGGGCGCCGATTCGAACAGCGGCTGAATTTTGTTTTGTTCGGCAAGGTATGAAGGGCCTCTGCTTGTCATTATGCATTTTAAAGCATAAGTTTCAATTAGTTATGTCGAGTTTTTTCTCGAAATATACAGTGGGTCCCTGGTTTTTTACCTTAAATGAGAGCGTTTCTTTACTGTTGGCATGGTTTGTGTAATGAGAAGTGGAAATGAGTACTAACAGTATTGTGGATACGTCTTTTATAAAACCTGATACGGAGGGAAGAAGAATATGAAGAAGACTTTTTTGAAAAGTGCGGTGCTTGCTGTTGCAGGGGTTGGTTTGCTGGCTGGGAGTGCGTTTGCGTTGCCTATACTGACATTAAGTAACGGAACGGATTCTATCACTATTGATGATAGTACGGATTCAACTGGTGTGTCTGGAGATGGTCAAGTGGGCTATTACGGAATACTTGGCACCAGCAGCGTCGATTTCTATTTTTCAGGGGCAACGAGCTTTCCTGCAATTGGCAGCACTGATTTTCCTATGTTGCATTTAGGTGGTGGTGTCTTGGGTGGAGATAATCAAATTTCTTTTACGCTAACAGACAGTTGGTCTACTTTAAATCCTTCCATTACTGGATGGATAACCGAATTCGGTGGGGCTGGTCCTGGAAATGTTTCTTTTAATGCAACTTTAAATGGAACATCTATTGCCGACTTTTCTGCCTTTGGAGCTGATCAGGTGTCTTCATACGTTCCATCCGCAGGAAGCTATGATTTTGTATTGACTGGGACAATTCAAGGTGCTGGTACATCTATTGATGCCACTGTTGCCCCGGTCCCCGAACCAGCCACCATGCTGCTGTTCGGAACCGGTCTTGCCGGTCTTGCCGGGTTTGCCCGCCGGAAAAAAGCTCAGAAAGAGAGCTGATGGCTTAGAGCATGTAGCTCATGGCTCTTAGTACATAGCTGATGGGGTCTCCCGTCAGGAAAAAAACCGTTCTGCAGTTGTGCAGAGCGGTTTTTTTGTTTATATCCTTCCCACCGGTCTTTTATATTGATGTTCTTCTCCCGGCTGCTACATAGGTAACTTCTCAATAACCGAGGTAATGACAAAACGTGTAGGTTGGGTTGAGGAACGAAACCCAACAGAATACTGGAGCCCGCCCCTGCGGGCGATAATTATGGGTCAGGGCGTCTATGCTATCACCAATCGCCCGCATGGGCGGGCTCCTAGTGCGGCCGGGCAAGGTCGTTTATTCCATCGGGTGGAAGTCCCGCTCCGGTAAGGCAGACCAGCCACCGGATAGAGAACCCTGGGCTGGCGGGAGTAATCCCAAAGGTTAAGCACAGGGGAACCAAGA
>JAJRQC010000166.1 GCA_024280455.1 Deltaproteobacteria bacterium
GCGCACTCTGAACATTTAGAAAAGCGATCTTCAATTATGCAATCCTCGACGTAGCCCTGCTACGCCTGCGGTTGCATGCAATCAGATCACTTCTCTAAATGTCCATATTACACCTCATCTCTACGAAGTTATTTTTGAGCGAACCCTTACTATGAGGGAGAAGGAATGAAGATTACCATTGAATATTGTACAAAGTGAAATTATAAACCCCGGGCCTCCAGTTTGGAGGAAGAGTTGCAGGTCGCCCTCGGGTCGGATGTGCAGGTTGCATTGATTGCCGGCAGCAGCGGTGTTTTTGAGGTTGTTGTCGACGGAAAGCAGATCTTTTCCAAGAAGCAGTCGGGCCGTTTCCCCGAAGAGGGGGAGATCCTCGGTCTGATCAGGGGCTAACCGGGGGCGGGGATACGCTATCTTGTGCCTCGGGCTGTGCTGCCCAGGCATTGGGAAACACAGTTTTCGCAGTCCGTCCGGGTCCGGCCCTTTTCGCAGAAATCGGAAAAACCCTGGATCAGATCCTTTCCGCCCCGGGGACAGACTTCAAGGAATCTGATGAAGTCAACCATGCGGGCAATGATCTCGGTCGGTGCGGTGTGTTCGATTTTACAGGCCCCCTGTTCGGCCGTATCATCGTCAATGGCAAGGACTTCAATAAAAAATTTTTTCAGGGCATTGTGGCGCCGGACCACATCTTCGGCCGTTGTTCGTCCTGCATCGGTTAAAGTGATAACCTCATAGGGCGCATAGTTGATCAGTCCTTTCTTGGAAAGGGAACGCAGGGCTTCAGTAACCGAGGCGCCGCTGACGCTTAATCGGGCGGTGATGTCTTTACCCCGGGCAACCTGCTTTTCCGCAATGATATGGTAAATGGCCTCTATGTAATCTTCCAGGCTGGCGCTGAGCGGCTGGATTTTTTCCATACGGTTCTCCATGGAAACTTTACTTGGATAATCAATAGGATACAGTTTGCGGTTGCTTCCGTCAAGAAGAATGTCTTGCCGGAAATAAAACAGACAGCCCTCTTGGTTGCAGCAATCCGCCTCCCTGACTCTGGACTTTGAATATATGCTTCAAGAATTACGGATAAAAAATATAGCTTTGCTTGATTCCCTGCAGCTGGATTTTCCCGGCCGTGAAAACGGTCTGGTTGTCTTTACCGGCGAGACCGGGGCCGGAAAATCAATTATCCTTCAGGCCATTCACCTGCTCACCGGCGGCCGGGGCTCTTCCTCCTGGATTCGCAGTGATTGCGATCAGGCCGAGGTCGAGGCCTTTTTTGCCCTGGGTGAGAACCATGACGAAATCCGTAGTTTTTTACGCGAATACGATCTGGAATCCGGCGATGAATGTCTGATTCGGCGGGTCTTGAACCGTAAGGGACGGAGCCGGCTGTTTATCAACGATCGGTCGGTAACCACCCGGCTGGCAGCCGAATTGACCGAGAATCTGGTCAATATTGCCAGTCAGCATGACCATCAGCAGCTTCTGCAGGCCGGAAAGCATCTTGACTATCTCGATTTCTATGGTGAACTTCAGCCGCAGCGGCAGGAGTTCACCCGTCTGTTTAAGCGATGGCAGCAGTTATCCAGCAGGCTCAGGGAGGTGCAGGAAAAGGAGCAGGACAAGGAACAGCGTCGCGATTTTCTGGGCTACCAGCTCAGAGAGATTCGGGAAATCGACCCGGCACCCGGTGAAGACCGGCAGCTTATCGATGAGCGTGACCGGCTCAAGGCCTCGTCGACTCTGTCGGCTCTTGCCCGCAACAGTTATCAGCTCCTCCAGAGCAAGGTGATTGAGCATCTTGTCACCATCCGAAAAAATATGGAGCAGGCTGCTGAACTGGATCCGGAAGTCCGTGAGCTTGCCGAACGGATCAGCTCGAACTGTTACGAGATCGAAGATCTTGAAGGAGCGCTCCGCGTCTATCGTGACGCGCTGCCCATGGACAGTTCTCGTCTGGAGGAAATTTCAAGTCGGCTGGCCCAGCTCAAGCAGCTGCAGCGAAAATACGGACCCGAGCTCGAGGATGTGCTTGCCTATGCCGACCGGGCCGAAAAAGAACTCGATGACCTTATCGGGCTTGAAGACGAAATCGACGAGCTGGAACTGGCCCTGGAAGAGGTCAGTACCGAGGCCCTGCTCAAGGCTACCGAGCTGACCGAGGCCCGGCGGCTTGTGGCGGCAAAGCTCTCCGCCGCAATGGAATCCGAACTGGAATCGTTGCATTTTCCCCAGGCCATTTTTGAGGTTTCGCTGCGTGATCCTGAAGGGATGGGCATGGACGGAATTCAGGCCAGCGGACGGGATCAGGTGGAGTTTCTCTTCTCCGCCAATCCGGGAGAACCGGTAAAACCACTGGTTAAGGTGGTTTCCGGGGGGGGAACTCTCCCGTCTTATGCTGGCCATGAAGTGTATCCTTGCCCGCAGGGATCAGGTGGACACGGTCATCTTTGACGAGGTGGATGCCGGGATCGGTGGTCAGGCGGCGGAGGCGGTGGCAATAAAAATCAGCGAACTGGCCGGGCATCACCAGGTTTTCTGTATTACCCATCTGCCCCAGATCGCCGCCCATGCCTCCACCCATTACCTGGTGGAGAAGAGCGTCGAAGACGGCCGGACAACCACATCCATCCGGCTCCTTGACAACAAAGAACGGGTGCGGGAGCTGGCCAGAATGCTGGGCGGCGAGAATCCCAGCGAACAGACCCTGGCCTATGCCGGTGCCCTTGCAGCAAAAAAAAGACGGATGAAAATATGAGTGAGATAACGGCGCTGGGCCTTCTTTCCGGAGGGCTGGACTCTCTGCTGGCCTGCAGGGTGATCGCGGCCCAGGGGATCCGGGTCCGGGCCCTGAAATTTGTGACCCCTTTTTTTGATCATCAGCTGCTGGAGCGGCAGGAGGAGTACCAGCGGGGCGTCCTGGAGAAATACGGTATTGAGGTCGAGTTGATCGATCTGAGTGAGGGCTATATTGAGCTGTTGAAAAATCCGGCCCATGGCTTCGGCAAGAATTTTAATCCCTGCATTGACTGCAAAATAATGATGCTGACCCGGGCCCGTAAACTCATGGAATCCTACCAGGCTTCTTTTCTTTTCACCGGCGAGGTTTTGGGCCAGCGGCCCATGTCCCAGCGCCGTGATACCTTAAACGTGATTGAACGCGATTCAGGCTGCGAGGATATTCTGCTTCGGCCACTCTGTGCCAAGAGGATGGATCCCACCCGGCCCGAACGTGAAGGGCTTGTCGATCGTGAGCAACTGTACGGGTTTTCCGGCCGCGGTCGACGGCCGCAGATTGATCTGGCCCATGAGCTGGGTATCACCGAGTTTCCCGCCCCGGCCGGCGGTTGTGTGCTCACCGACCCCAATCTGGCCTCCCGTATTGAACGTTTTTATGCCGGTCTGTTTGCCTTTGGCCGTGAACAGTTCCAGGTAAATGACATCAAGCTCCTGTTGACTGGGCGTCAGTTCCGTCTTCCCGGCGGCCACTGGCTGGTGCTGGGCCGCAACGAGCAGGAGAATAACCGGATTGCCGAACTGCGCGGGTCCGATGACTGGCTTATGTACATGCCCGAGCGTCCCGGGCCCACCGGGCTGCTGAAGCGGGCATCTGCAATGGTGGCCGGGACGCCTGAGGAAACGGAGATTCTGGAATGGGCCACCGGGCTGGTTGTTCGCTACGGCAGGAAGATTGATGGGGAACTGCCGCCCGGAGAGGTTCTGCTTGAGCGGGACAACACCCAGGAGATCGTGCCTGCCCGCTTGCTTGACGATACAGTCTTTCAGGACTGGATTGTATAGCCGCCGGGAGGATCCGGTTGCCGGAGCGGTCGCGGCTGACAGCCTGTTTTTCCGCAGAGTAGCGGGCAGAGTTGTCAAGTTAAGGGAAAATTGTCATTGGTAGATACAAGAAATATTTGGCACCGCCCAATAAAAAGGCAATGAGGTGCAATATTGATGGGCGGTGCCCATCCTACAGAGGTGCATGATATTCACCGGGACAGGGTAACAATATATGATAATGTATGTTGTGCACTGGCCAACATAAAACGGCCGTACCAACATACGGTTTGGCATGGGGATTATTGATGGGCGGTGCCCATCCTACGGATGGATGATATTCACC